>JBCCWM010000493.1:0-3299 GCA_039193505.1 Pseudomonadota bacterium
AAATCGCGTGTTCGGCTGTCGACACCGATGGCGATCGGTCGGCGGTGCTTGTCGGAGACGAACAGACGCTCAAGGAAGGACAAGGGGAGGTTGTCGATCGCCTCAAACCCGAAGTCTTCCAACGAGTTGATCGCCGTGGATCTGCCCGCCCCGGCCGGCCCGGTGACGATCGCGACGTCGCGTCGGTCTGCCGTGTCATGTTCCATCATCGCGTTGATCGCCCATGTCAGCGTCGTACAAGGGAAACCTCTCGCTCGCGTTAACACCGGCGAAAAGCGTGGAGGGTAAGTTAGGAGCGTTCGCACCTGCAATCAAAGGTAAACACAGCGAGTTGATGCGGAATGTGCCGCACTGCGGCAAACGCGCCGAGGTGGACTGCCCCAAGTCGACCGCCACAACGGGTCGCACGGCCTCGGCAAAGGGCAACTTCAGGAGGCCGATGCCCCGCGCCTCGATCAAACCCGCAATTGCCTCCGGCGGAGACAGGCGGAGCGCGCCGCCGCTCCCCCTCAGGACCACGCGATCATCCGCAACGAGCTCCGCCCCGCGCGATATCAGATCGAGGGCCAAAGCGGACTTTCCGCTGCCCGAGGGGCCAAGGATCAAAATGCCCCGGCTGCGGATGGCAACCGCGCTCGCGTGCAGCACCGCCACGTCGGGCGGCGCGGGCAGGCTCACAAGGGCAACTCGACGACGAAGCGCGCGCCCTCGGCAGGGGTGTCCGTCCCGGCGCCTTGCGGACGGATGTTCTCCGCCCAGATGCGCCCGCCATGGGCCTCCACAATCTGCTTGGAGATCGCGAGGCCAAGACCAGAGTGGTTGCCAAACGTCTCCGTTTTCGGTCGCTCGGAGTAAAAGCGACTGAAGACGTCATCGAGGTTGCCATCCGGGATGCCAGGTCCCTGGTCTTCGCAAGTGAGACGCACCAGCCCGCGCCCGAGATGGGTCTGAAGCGTGATCCGATCCCCGTCGAGCGCGAAGGAAATGGCGTTCGTGATCAGGTTCACGAACACCTGCGCCAGCCGGCCCTCGAGGCCCATCATCGGCAAGGGCGTGTTCGGGAAGAGCGTGACAAGCTCCACCCCCCGCTCCTCCGCAATCGGGCGATTGAAGCTCACGAGGTCGCTGACCAGTTTGTGGAGGTCGAACTCCGACATCTCATCGCGCACCAGCTCGCTGTCGAGGCGGGAGGCGTTCGAGATGTCCGTGACCAGGCGATTCAAGCGGTCCACATCCTGCTTGATCACGTCGAGGAGGCGCTGGCGGTCTGCGTCATCGCGCGCATAGGGCATGGTCTCGACCGCAGACCGGAGCGATGTGAGCGGGTTCTTGATCTCGTGCGCAACATCGGCCGCAAACATCTCATTCGCCTCGATCCGATCGTAGAGCGCATTGGTCATCGCCTGGAGCGCACCGGAGAGGAAGCCGATCTCATCGGGACGGGCGGTAAGATCCGGAATGTCGACGCGCTTTTGGTCGGACTTACGACGTGTGCGGGCGCCAGATTCCTGCGCCGCCTCAGCAAGGTCGCGGAGCGGGCGAACAATGGTCGACGAGAGAACGAGCGACAGCAGGATCGAGCACACAATCGCCAGCGCAAAGACCTGCAGAACCTGCTCACGCTGCGCCCGGACCAGCTCATCAATCTCGCCCGGCGGCGTCGTGAGGGTCAGAGCCCCGCGGATCAGTTCCTGAAACTCAAGGGGCACACCCACAGTCAGCACGGTTTGCCCGTCCGCACTGGTGAGCTGTTGCGACACGATCTGCCCCGTGTCGATCGCCTCCCGCGCCACAGGATTGGCCAGCGCCGAGCTGATCGCCGTGTCGGCATCCGTCGCATTGCTGATGTAGAGCCGCGCCACACGGTCCCAAAGCTCACCCGCGATCGTGGTAAACGCGCTCGACCACGGCGATTCTTCCACGACCGCATCAGTGTCGAAGTTCTCCAGAAGCAGGCTCCGCGCGCTCCCGAAGAACCGCTGATCCGCGTCATAGAGCCAGATTCGGTTCGGTGTCCGGCCCGCAATCGAGTTCACGACCTCAAGCGCGGTCGCCCGGAACTCATCATCGCTCGCGCTCTCGGGGATCCGCTCTTGGATGGCGGCCACGATCAACTGCCCCTCCGTCTGCATCCCCCGTTCGCGCATCAGCAGAAGGCCGTCTTGGAACTGGTTGAGGTAGAGGACGCCGAGCACCAGCACCACGAGGGCGACCAGATTGAACGTGATCACCTTCCGTGCGAGCGGCGAGCGGCCACGAAAGCGCGCCTGCCAGTCCATCATCTGCTGAGCCTGCTCGGCATCCGTACGGCGGTAGCCGTCGACGATGATGCGGGGCCGTCTGGTGGTGGGCGAAAGCCCCATCGATCATGCCTCGTTGTAGCGGTAGCCAATTCCGTAGAGCGTCTCAATCGATGAGAAGTCGTCGTCCTTGGCTTTGAACTTCTTTCTTATCCGCTTGATGTGGCTATCGATTGTCCGATCATCGACATAAACTTGGTCATCGTAGGCAACGTCGAGCAGCTGGTCGCGGCTCTTCACGAACCCCGGACGCTGGGCAAGTGCCTGAAGAATAAGGAATTCCGTGACAGTCAGCGTGATCGGCTCCTCCTTCCAGGACACCGCGTGGCGAAGTGGGTCCATTTTTAGAGATCCGCGCACGATTGTGTCGTTCTCTCCCTCGCCCGCGCCGTGCATCGCCTCGTGACGGCGGAGGATCACGCGGATCCGTTCCACCAGGAGGCGCTGGGAAAAGGGTTTGCGCATGTAGTCGTCCGCACCCATGCGCAGGCCCAGAACCTCGTCGATTTCCTCATCCTTTGAGGTCAGAAAGATAACCGGCATGGTTGAGCGCTGGCGCACTTGGCGGAGCAATTCCATCCCGTCCATCCGAGGCATCTTTATGTCGAAGACACCAAGGTCGGGCATCTGCTTCTCAAAAGCAGAGAGGGCTGTCACGCCGTCATTGTAGGTCTTGACCGTGTAGCCTTCCCCCTCGAGCACCATCGACACCGAGGTGAGAATGTTGCGGTCGTCATCCACCAGCGCGATCGTCGCAGACATCGTCCCGTTCCTTTTCTTTGTATCCCAGTCGGCCTACCGCGGCGGCAGACGCCTCGGTGTTACTCACATCTTATTCGAACATCTATTAACCGAATTTTGCAGAAAACACGTCGAAACCATGGAAAGGCCGCATATCTGTCTATCACAGCACACAGACCATGGTAATAAGCTGCGACGTGACGGACGCGAAAGATTCGGTCGTTCCGGTGCCGAATTCGCTAAGAAATGGCCCTTCTT
>JBCCWM010000494.1:0-3294 GCA_039193505.1 Pseudomonadota bacterium
CGAAATTGCCTGAGGCGGTCGCCGACATCGAGATCGTCTGCCTCGTCGGTCGGGTCGACCGCTTGCGTCCCGGCTCGCTCAACGCTCATCCGCGGTTCCCCAGTTGGATCCCCCGGACGCCACAGGCCGGGCTCTTGACTGAATAACAAGGCACTTGAGTTTTAGTCAAGTATTGGTATCTAGGCTTGAATTGAGATCGGCGCGTTGGAGGATCCATGCCCACATTGCCCGGCGACCGGATTGAGTATTCCGCGATCGTGGATCGCCCTCCCCTCCGCTTCGAGGGTGACACCAAGCTTGTGGTCTGGCCCATTCTGAACCTCGAAGTGTGGGAGATCACGCGGCCGATGGCGCGTCAGGTTCTGCCAGCGCCGACCGGCGTCTCGGTCCAGCCCGACATTCCCAACTGGTCCTGGCACGAATACGGCATGCGCGTCGGCTATTGGCGTCTGAAGGAGGTGTTCGACGCCATGTCGATCAAGCCGACGCTGTCGATCAACGCGGCCGTCTGTGAGCGCTACGAGCGTGTCGCCGCGTCTGCGCGCGATAGTGGGTGGGAGTTCATGGCCCATTCCTACGTCCAGATGCCGACGCATGCGCTTGAGGATGAGGAGGCAAATCTCATCCGCTCCATCGAGGTCTGTGAGAAATTCACCGGCAAGCGCTCGGTCGGCTGGCTCGGGCCGGGCCTGACCGAGACCTACGACACGCCCGACCTCCTGACCAAACACGGGATCAAGTACGTCGGCGACTTCGTGTTCGATGAAGAGCCCTGCACGATGACCACAGCGCACGGTCCGCTTGTCACGATACCCTACACGGTCGAGTTGAACGATATCCCGACCATGATCGTGCAGCACCACGAGAGCAGCTACTTCAAGACCAAGATCCTCGACCAATTCGAGCAGCTGTACTCCGAAAGCGGCACGCGCGCGAAGTTCCTGTCCTTCGCAATCCACCCCTACATCTCTGGCGTGCCCCACAGGACCAAACATCTGGTTGAGGCCATCAGCCACATGGCCGCTCAGCCCGGCGTCGAGTTCTGGGACGGCGAGGCAATCTACACCTGGTATGCCGGCAAGACCGGGCTCGCGTGAGCGATGCGGGATGACGGCGATCCGACCGGTGTGGGCCGTTTCCAAGCCAGTCCAGACGCATGGGCGCGCTACGGTGGGCTGGTCGAGGCGACGGCCAAAGCGGTCGAAGAGGCTGGACGCGGGGCTGCGCCGATGGCCGTGCCGCAGCCGGCCGGACGCCCTGCCGATGACGTCCCCCGCAGGGCGGCCGCCACTGGTTATGGCCCGCGCGGGTGGGGCGATCTCTGCGATTTGATTGCGGAGCTTCGGTCGGGCGAAACCACCGCTGAGCTCGAAGTGTCGCGGGCGCTCGAGCGGGCCGAGGACCGAGACGGTGCGTTCCACGGCGTCGTCGCCCTCGAAGCCGAGCGGGCGCGTGCCGAGGCGATCGCCCTCGATGCGATGGCGCCGGAGGCGCGCGGCGCCCTCGCCGGCGCCCCCTATGCCCGCAAGGACCTCTTCTTTCGCACCGGACAGACCGCCGGCTGCGGCTCGCCGATCTTCACGCGTCAGGTGGCCGGCGAGACAGCGACAGTGATCTCGCGCCTCGACGCCGCGGGGGGCATCGACATCGGTCGCCTCGCGATGGCGGAGCTTGCCATGAGCCCCACCGGGTTCAATGCCCACACAGAACATCCGCGCAACCCGTGGAACGACGCACATGTGACCGGCGGCTCGTCCTCCGGCTCGGCCGTGGCGGTCGCTGGCGGCTATGTGCGGATGGCGCTTGGGACCGACACCGGCGGGTCGATCCGCCACCCGGCGGCGATGACCGGCCTCACCGGGCTGAAGCCCACTCAGAACCGGGTCAGCCGCGCCGGCATCTGGCCCCTCTCCTGGAGCTTCGATTGCGCCGGCCCGCTGGCCCGGACGGCGCGGGACTGCGCACTGATCCTGGAGATCATCAGCGGCCCGGATCCCCGCGACCACACCGTGGCGGCGCCGAGCTTCAGGGCGCCGGATCTGAGCGGGGATTTGCGCGGCGTCCGGATTGCTGTGCCGGCGGGGTATTACTTCGACACGGTGACACCGGAGATCTCGGGCGCGCTCGACGCCGCACGTAGCCACCTGACAGCGCTGGGCGCCACCGTGGTCGACACCGGACACCCGGATATGGCGCTCGTCAACACCATGGCGCACCTCGTTCTGGCCGTGGAGGCGTCGGCGCAGTTGGCCGACGCGCTCTGCGATCCCGATGGCCCGATCGGGCGCCAAGTGCGGGACCGGCTGGAGCCCGGGCTCTTCTATTCCGGTGCGGCCTATGCCACAGCGCTCCGCCTGCGCCCGTCACTCCGCGATGCCTGGCTCGCGGCTGCGATGGGCGATTGCGACGCTGTCTTCCTCCCGGCAATCCCCCGCAGGGTGCCGACCATCGCAGAGACGACGGAGGGCGATCTTGGCGAGATCGCCAAGCTCATCGGCGCGCTGACCCACACGACGCGGGGCATCAACTATCTCGGTCTGCCGGCCCTCTCGGTGCCCTGCGGCGTCGATCGGGCCGGGTTGCCGATCGCCCTTCAGCTTGTCGGCCGCGCCGATGACGAGGCCACGCTGATCCGGATCGGCGACGCCTACCAGCAGGCGACCGACTGGCACACCCGCACAGCTTGGACAGGATGATCTCCGTGACCCACCCCATTCCAGAAAACGCCATCGATCTCGCGCCCACGGACCTCACCCCGCATTACGAGCCCATGGGATGGCACCATTGGCCCGAGCATCCCTGGCTGACCTATCAGTTCCGCCGCGGCCTCGGCGAGACGCAGGAGGGCGGCGGCGCGGTGTCGGAGTGCTTCCTGGCCGCCAGCCGCATGACCCCGGGCGACTACGACAGCTGGAACCGGGAGTGGTTGCGCATCGCCGATCAGAATTGGGACCGCGGGCTTGCCGCCGAGGCCAAGGGCCACATCCAGACCGCCAAGAACTGCTTCCTCAGGGCCGCGGACTACTACCGGCAGGCGGAGTTCTACCTTGCCCCGGATGCCCCGGATCGCCTGCCGACCTTCGAGAAGATGGAGGCGTGCAGCCACAAGTTTCTGCACTACCTGAACCCGCCCGGAGAGATCGTCGATATCCCCTACGAGGACGGCAAGCCGATCTGCGGTTACTTCGTGCGCACGCCCTTTCCGGGCGAGCGGATGCCGGTTCTGATCTGCTTTGGGGGGCTCGATTCCATCAAGGACGAGATGTGGTTCATGCAGGCCCATGGCGCGCTGCA
>JBCCWM010000495.1:0-3266 GCA_039193505.1 Pseudomonadota bacterium
CCGGCCGCCGGCACTGAGAGGGCGACGGGTGCAGTCTGACATCAAGACGCGATTGGCCGCAATCGCCATGGTCGTCGGGGCGTCTCGGCCTGCCACTGTTGTAATCAGCACCTGAGAGTGCTCTGCTACATGAAAGACTCACCGCGCAAAGCTGGCATCTCGGGTTTATCTGACCCTGATCGAGCGACGAGCGGAAAGCCATGAGAGCATAGCACGTCTCGGAGGCGCAGACGGCGTTCACTTTGAGCCAGGCGGAGGACGGTGTGCTGGTGGGTGACATCTGCCTCTAGGCTAGGACCTGCCGGGCAACATTCTGTTCCCGGCGCAAGCGGTATGTCGGCATGACGCACCCGAGATGCTCCGGCTGGAAACGCTCGAGGCCGAAAATGCACGACTGAAGAAAATCGAGGCTCCGCCCGGAGTGGCTGAATGCACATTGGTTTCTTACGCTTGCAGATGCCCGCAAAAAATGGAGACCCGGCGCAGGTTCTCCAACGAGCATAGGCACCACGGCGCAATCGGGTACAAGGTGTCGGCTGAGCTACGCAATAACACCGGCGCAGTCGACGCGCCAGTGTGATGCGCATACCGGAGTCCGCTCGGCCCTCTGATTGGGAGCAGTGCGCCCAACCTGAGAAATCCGGATCCAATCGCTGCGAAAGGTCAAGAGAGCGTCCGCACGCTAAGTACACGGAGAGCCGCGTTGGAGACGTGCCCAAGAGAGCCCTACTTGAAGGTTCCGCTGGCGCTCCAAGGTCGTTGGCCGCGCTTCCGTCCAGCACGGATTTCGCCTTGGCCGCGCCCGGTCCGCCGATGTCTGTCCTTCGGGGTGGGAACGCTGTGCGAGTGCCGGCGGTCGTACGCTGTTTGGCATCGGAAAGCCTGCCGATGAGCCTCCCATCACAGTCTTCGACGTCGGCGGCGCGCGACCCGATCGGCTAAACTTCGCTCAGATCCTCTCCCCGGGGGCCCTGCTTCTGTCGGGCGGCTGTTTTGAGCGCCCGTGTCCGCTTTGTGTCGACGGCTCGGCGTCGGCGTCCGGTGATGAACCTCGATCCAGTCCGGGATGGTTTGACCGGTGTACAGTTCGCTCGCGAGCCTTGGCCGCCGAGCACGGCCCTCCGGCAGGGACGGAAGGGGGCCCGTTTTGCTGCGGTGAGCGCTGCTTGGAGCGGCGGCTGTTTGCTCTCGAAAGGCAATGACACGGCCGGTGTCGCTGCGCAGGAGGAACGGCTCTCTCACGTGACTGCGGGGGCGTGCTCCGGGCAGATCCCGCGCGCTGGCTGTGCCCCGGCGTGACGGATGTCCGCCTGAGAGCGCACGTATGGCGCCCCAAGAACAGAGGGCCGCCATCTCCGGCGATCCCTCTCCCGCTGACAGCTCTGACCTATCGGTCGACCATCCATCGTGCGGTGTCTTGGGTTCCGAGGGCGGCGCGCTGATGCGCGAGCGTGACGTTGCGGACCTGTCAAAGCCCGCGCCGCACACCCGCTGCCTTTGCCGCGGCGCTCGAACCGGGGTGCCCAGCGGCAGCCATGACAGCACGGTGCTTTTTTGAGCGGGGCTTCACCACAGACCTCTTGAAGGCCGCGGAGTGCTCTTCATAGTGCCAACAGCGACCGAGAGGTTTGGACTTCAGGGTGTTCGCCAGGCCGTTCCTCGGGCCACGTCGCGATCTCCGAGGCGCCGGATCAGACGTTCGAGCGCTTTCCGCCTGCATCGTTTTCCCCGGGTTGGTCTCACCGACGTGCGCGGCCCTCCGCCCGGCCGTCCATCTCCCGATGCTTAGGCTGAACATCACATCGTCCGCCTCGCTGCACAAACAGAGCGGCGTGGGGTCCACACAGCGACTTCAGTGATCGCGCATCACGACACTCTGTTGCGCGTGTGGGCGACGCGCATGGACGTGCGCAGGCAAGCAAGACGAGACGTCAGCCGACCGCGGTCACAGCGGAAGGCACCCAGCTAAGTGCCCCCGGCTCTTGTCGCAAGCAATGAGGGTCAGCCGGCCTATGCGCGGCTGCCGGTATAGGTCTCATCGAGGGCGTAGCCCGAGGAGCGGACGGTGCGGATCGGATCGTGCTCACCGCGACGATTGAGGGCCTTGCGCAGACGACCGACATGGACGTCGACCGTGCGGATCTCGACATAGACGTCATGTCCCCAGACCCGGTCCAAGAGCTGTTCGCGAGAGAAGACGCGACCGGGGCGCTGCATAAGAACATCGAGGAGGCGAAACTCAGTGGGTCCAAGATGGATATCGCGATCACTCCGTCGGACCCGGCAGGTCTCGCGGTCGAGCGTGATGTCGGCGAATGTGGCGACGTCGCCGGCAATGGTCGGGCGGGTGCGGCGGAGCACGGCGCGGACGCGAGCCACAAGCTCTGACATCGAAAATGGTTTCGTCACGTAGTCATCGGCGCCTTGCTCGAGCCCGCGGATCCGGTCCTCCTCCTCGCCGCGGGCTGTCAGCATGATCACGGGAATGTCGCGGGTCTCGACCCGGGCGCGGAGCTGACGGCAAATCTCGACACCGGACACATTGGGTAGCATCCAGTCCAACAGCACGATGTCGGGCTTCTGCTCTTCGACAGCGATCAGCGCCTCCTCGCCGTCGAAAGAGACCGTGACCTCGAAACCTTCCTTGCCGAGGTTGTAGGACAGGAGCTGGGAGAGCGCCTCCTCATCCTCGACCACCAGAACCTTCGCGCACATGTTCCTTACTCCAAATCCAAACCGAGAGGTTCGCCCTTTGGGCGGTCGTCCCCCAGTGGCTCGCCCTTGTCGATGTAGTAGATCATCTCCGAGATGTGGGTCGTGTGATCGCCGATCCGCTCGAGGTTCTTCGCGATGAAGAGCATCTGGCTCCCCGATCCGATCATCCTCGCGTCCTCCATCATGTAGGTGACGACTTCGCGAAAGAGCGCGTTGTACATGTCGTCAATGTCGACATCCCGACGCCAGACGGCAACAGCGCTTTCCGTGTTGCGCTGCGTGTAGGCATTCAGAACTTCAGACAACTGCGCCAGCGTTGCGCGCCCCATTTGAACAATCGACTTTGTGATCCGCACGGGACCTGCCTTGGAAAAGGTCATCGCACGCTTCGAGATGTTCTTGGCGAGATCTCCGATCCGCTCCAGCGTTGAGCAGATCTTGAGCGCCGAGATCAGCACGCGGAGATCCTGCGCCATTGGCTGGCGGAGCGCGATGATGGTGGTCGCCATCTCCTCGATCTCCATCTCCAACGCGTCGACCTTCTTGTCGCG
>JBCCWM010000496.1:0-3239 GCA_039193505.1 Pseudomonadota bacterium
CGCCCGATTGGGCAAGCCAGGACGTTTCCTCGCTTGATGTGCCGCTTCTGTCAATCTGCACATAGAGACCCAGGCGAAACCTTAGTGGCATCAACCGGAAGCGGGCGCACCGACGGATCGACGAGCCAAAGTGGCCATCCCGGCCGAGAGGTGGCGCGCGCGTCTTTCGGTGCCGTCGAGCTGGCGAAGGGCGGGTCAGCGCAGTTCGTAAATCCAGTCAGGGGCAACGGTGAACGTCGCGCCGCCCGGCAGCACCGCAACCCGGTCGCGCCGCCACCCGGCGAGATGAGGAAGGACCGTGTCGTCGCGCATTGCACCACCGGCTCATCGAGGATCCACCACCCACCAACGCCCCTGCGACCTCGGTCGAAAGACGCTCGACGGCTAACTCTCAATGCCGAGGAGGCTCGCGCGGGCCGCAGCGCAGGCGGGCCCGCCAACGCAGCCACAGATCGGCCAGCTCCGCCACCATGTGTGCAAGCGCATCGAGTACATCCTAACACGTCGTTCCGGGCCGAACGTCGTCAAGCCCTTCGCTAAACTGCGGAACTCCGTTTCAAACCCAACGCCGTCGTTGCCCTCGCATCATCCCGAGAGCCGGAGTTGCGATACGCGGCATCTCCGCGGAGAAGTGCAGCGGCGCGGCGTAGGAGGTTTGAGCGGACCTCGTTGCCCGGGGCTCAGACCGCCCACCGAGGGGGACGCTCTCGATGGCGCTCCGCACCCTGTGACATGCTTGGATCCCCTCGTTTCGCGAGTCTGTTCTCGAAGGTCCGGGTCGCGTGATCGGTGCGCTCCCTCGCGGCCGTGGTGCACGCCTCCCGTAGAGCGCGCTCTTCCTGCTCCTTGGCTCAGTGCGTCCGAACCATCGCGGGTCTGGCCGCCCGGATTGCCCTGTTCGCCATGGCAATCCTCACGCGCATCTCAGTGATTTGCGCGCCGAAGGTCCGCGCTGTTGGGCGGCCGAGGAGAAGCTGCCCCAGCCGGAGCAGGGCCGCCTCCGCGATGCTGCGCCGGCCGACGCCCATCTCCGTGAGCCGCGCCATCCTGCAGACCTCAGCCAGGCGACGGGCGTGGCGCTCTCGCTCGGAAGCGCCGCAGGGCACCCGAACCAGTGGCGTGCTCATGCTCCCTCCGCGATCCGGGACCCAATGTCGCTGCGTCGGCCCAAGCCCCTCTGGCATCCGGCCCAGTTTGCGACCGTACAGCGGGTCCGAACGATGCGATCCCGGTGCAGCGCAGTAAGTCCGACGGACATCGCCGGGATCCTCGGACCCCGAACGCAGGCGCCTCACACTCCCCTGCACCCTCTGTGGATGCCTCGCTTGCGCGAGGGTTTTCTCGAACGTCGGGGCGCGCGATCGGTGCGCTCATGTGTCCGGGCTCGGGTCGTGGCTGCATTGGGCCGCGGAGAGGTCAGGGATGTGAGCACGGAGGGGTCCTCATCAAGGCCGCGAGCTCGAGGCTCTTTGGTGCAATCGGGACCGATCCGTTTTTGCCGATCGGCTCTCCCGAGAGGTCAGGGGTCCTCCTCACGCGTCCGATATCCAGGAGACTTGGCAATGCCACGCCACGCCGGATCCCGATATCCCTCCCCGCTCGCCGAGACCATCCACGGCATCTTGTTCGCAAGCGGTCGCCGCACCGTGGCGCCACCGGTCTGAGCCCAGTTTGGCGACGCAGCCAGCATCCGTGGCGAGTGCGCCGGGAGCTGTCGCAGCCATGGGGGTGCGCTCGCCCATCTCGTCCACCCCACCGGTTCACAGAGGTCGCGCCAAAGGCGCCGAGGGTCGCGCCGGAGGTGCGTGGGGTCGTGCCGCAGGCGCGCGGGGTCGTGCCGCAGGCGCGCGGGGTTGCGCGACGCGCCGATGGTCAGCAATTGTCGGATGTCGCGTTGGCCCATCCTGGACTGTCTCCAAAACCGCTCCTTGTCGCCGGTCGCCTGCGGCCGCGGACGTGCGGTCAGCCCTGCGATCCGTCCGAGAGACGAACCGCAGACAGAGCCAGGTGAGGTGAACAAATCGTCCAATGGGCGGTTTGTCCGCCGAACACGTCTCTGCCGCGCCGGAAACGGTCGAGGTGCGGAGCGAGGGCGTCGATGGCCGTCACCGGCCCGATCCCCGGACTGGCCCGAAGCCGCATCGATGCGTCGTCCGAGGCCTGAGTACGCAGGATGGTCTCGGTAGCACAGATCCCGCCGTTCGGCGCGTCGGTTTGTTCGAGTTGGAGCGTATCCCGATCATTCCGGTGCGGAGCCGGTTGCGGTGAAGACGGTCGCGAACTCTGCGGGGAGTATGAGATCGACAAGGCGTCCGATGGCGGTCCGGAGGCCCTAGTCGGTTCGTTCGGCGGCCGGTCGCAGGAGCGCCTCGAGCTTCGAGAAAGCCGTCTCGATTGGGGCTGACGTCCGGGCTGTGGGGCGGGAGGACGCGCAGCTCGGCGCCTCTGTCAACCCGCGCGCGGCGACGCGTTTGTGGCTGGAGAGGGTGTCCCTGGCGACGGTGTCGCCAGGGCGCAGCATCGGGGCGAGGACGTGGCGGACAGAGGCCTCCACCCAGCCTCGCCCGTCCAGCAGCGAGGCATCGAAGGCGCCGCCGGTCAGAGCCCGATGGCGAGCAGCGCGACCACGCCGCTCTGGCGCATGCCCGCCACCAGGGCGGTCTTGCGGTGGCCGCGCGGGACGCCCGTGCGCAGCCGTGGAACGATCATGCGCAGCAGCCAGACGCCTATGCGCAGCCGCTGGAGGCGCCGCACCGACGCCGCCCGCGGCTGCGGGCCCTATCGGTGGCCGTCCGCGTTTCGTCGACGAAGACACGCCGCTCGGGATCGAGATCGGGCTGGGCGTCGACCCGGGCGCAGCGCTCGCTCGGAACGTCCGCGCGGTCCTGCTCGCTCGGCCTTGTCCTCGGATCGATGGCGGCTCCGTGCCTCGCCACGGCCGGTGTTTTTCCGCGTGATGCCGCGCCTCGGGCAAAACCGCGGGAGACCGGACGTCGACGTCGCGATCCCGCGCGCTGCCAGCCGCGGAGAGCGCGACCGGCGTCCGGTCGCGCTCCTCCACGAAGGCCGCCACTGCCTCGGCACAGCGGCGCTCCTCGAGGCTCCGGGACCGCGCGTCCCCGCCCTGCGCCTCCGGCGCTCAGGTGCCCGCGTCCCAGCGACCGACCGACGCCACAGCCCCTCCGAAACGTCCCGCCGCCCGCCGGCTCATGCCGGCATCGACAGCGGCCAATGCTCGC
>JBCCWM010000497.1:0-3226 GCA_039193505.1 Pseudomonadota bacterium
ATGCCCGGGTGCCCCGGCAGGTCGACTGCATTGGCAATCAACGTCGCGGCCGCATCAGCGCCCGCGGCTGTCCCAGCAGCGACGCTCACGGCATCGGCGATCCCGAGAGACAGGCTCCGTCCCCGCCAACCCGAGGTGGCGAGACCGCGCGCCCGGTCCTCAGCGCGAATTTGGATCGGCCCGGAGGCGCCCCGGACTGTCAGACGTTCTCCGGGGGCGAGGTAGAATGCGATGTCCCCACCGTTATTCACATAGGCCTTGGCAGGTCGGGACTGCAGCAGCACGTCGAGGATCTCGTCGGCCACAGCACCGGCCACGGCCGCCATTGGCGTGACGAAGCCCTCAAAGGGCGCCACCGCGCGGGCCATGCGACGGGCGACCGGGTCGGCGAAGACCCGGCCGTCGAGCGGGCAGCGCAGGGACGGCAGCTCCTCGACGAGACCCGCGAGGAGACCCTCGAAGCGCTTCACTGCGCAGGCATAGGCAGGGCCTCGCTCCGTCCCGAACACCTCCAAGATTAGATCAATCGGCCCGTGGTGGAGGTGCAGGCGCTTGCCGTCGGGGAGGAGTGAGGCCTCCGCCCCGCTCATCCGCCCACCCCGATCACCCGGGTCGCGTCGCCGTAGGCCCCGCCCGTCTCGAGGACGTCGGAGAGCTCCCGGATGACGCTGCCATGCCCGCCGAGGCGGAGATACTCCGCCCGGCTCGTCGTGAACTCAAGCGGCGCGACGAGGGCGGGTGTCGGGACGGAGCCGAAGGCGCCGTCTGGCACGGCTGAGACGTCGACCATGATCGTGATGCCGCCGCCGGGCCACACAAAGACCGGCGCACCGCCAATCGTGACCCGTGTGGCGGCCTCTTGAACCGAGCGCGTCAGATGGATCGGGTTCTGCGTGACGCCGGAGCGGAGCGATCCGCCCGCACCGCCGACAAAGAGCACGGTGCAGAGGGCCGGTTCGCAGTTCTTGGCGATGAGATCGACGGAGGCCGCAAGCGCCTCGGGCATCGCGCGGGGGACGGCGTCGAGCGTGTCGCTCAGCTCGTAGTACCCCGCATGCTCTCCCGTGGTTGACACCATCAGCAGGCGGAGGCCCGGATGTGCGCCCTTTTCCGGACGCCAGGGCGCGAGGATCGAGAGCGGATCCTCGATGTCCGTGCCGCCCCAGCCGAGGCCTGGGTTCGCCACTTTGAAGTACCGCCCCGGCGTGGAGCGGCGGCCGCGGATGCGGATGCCGGTGTCGGGCCAGTCGATCACCTTGCCCGCCTGATGCTCGGAAACCACGCCCGTGATGTGGTCGTCGACGACCACCACTTCATCCACAAGCCCCTTCCATTGCGAGGCGAACATACCGATCGTGGCAGAGCCGCAGCCGACACGCATCCGCGCCTCTCGCGCGCCATCGACGATGGGGGGCCGACCGGCCTCAACCACGACTTCGGAGCCGCCCTCGATCTCGAGCGGAACGGCCTCCTTGTTGCAGAGCCGGAGGAGGGCGTCGCAGGTTGCGCGCCCCTCAGCCTTCGAGCCGCCGGTCAAGTGGTCGACGCCCCCGAGCGAGAGCATCTGGGAGCCATATTCCGACGTCGTCACATGGCCGACGACCTCTCCCGCACTCCGCACCGGGGCGGCCTCGGGGCCGAGATGACGGTCGGTGTCGATTTTCACCTTCACGCCGCAATAGGAGAAGATGGCCTCCGTGACCACAGTGACGCAATCGACGCCCGCGATCTCGCGGCTGACGATGAACGGCGCGGGCTTGTAGTCGGGATAGGTCGTGCCCGCGCCAATGGCGGAGACCACGACATCCTCGCCCCGCGCCGTGCACCCGTCCCAGTCGGCCGTGAGGAAGGGCTTCACCGCCTCCCCTTTGGCGAGGCGGCGGTCGAGGATAGTCAGCGGATCGCACCGGATGATCCGGCCGCCTTCATTGGCGTAGCGGTCGCAGGCGCCTGACTTGCCCTCCGCGATGTAGCACATGACCGGGCACGCGTCGCAGCGGATCTTCTCGCCGCTCACCCGAGCGCCTCGATCGCAGCGCGGAGGCGGTGGGGCAGCGCCGGCACTTTCGTGACGCGTGCCCCGCTTGCATCGCGGATGGCATTGAGGATCGCAGGCGCGGTCGGGATCAGCGCATGCTCACCGAGACCGCGCGCGCCCATTGGCCCCTCGGGATCGGGCTTCTCGATCAGGATCGAGACGACCTCCGGCATGTCGCCGATGGTCGGGATCAGATAGTCGTGGAGGTTCTCGGTCCGGCCCGGCACGAACTCCTCCATCAGCGCGAGGCCGAGGCCCTGGGCGATGCCGCCCTCGATCTGGCCCTCGGCAAGCACCGGGTTGATCGCGCGCCCGAGGTCATGCGCCGCCGTCATCCGCAGGACGCGCGTGGTGCCGAGCGCCATGTCGACCTCCACTTCCGCGATCTGCGCGCCGTAGCCGTAGAGCGCGTAGGGGATCCCCTGCCCCTCCGCGTCGAGGGGCGTGGTCGGCGGGTCGTAGCTCTCCTCGGCCGAGAGCACATAGCCTCGCGCGTCACGAGGGAGCGCGGACAGGTCGATCTGGCGCCGGTTCTCTCCATCGCTCACGCTGAGCGCGCCAGCGGAGAGCGTGATCTCCGTCGCAGCCACAAGGTTTGTCTGGCGGAGGATCGCGGCACGCAGCGCCGCGCCGGCCCGCGCCGCCGCAGTCCCGGTCACAAAGGTCTGGCGCGAGGCGGAGGTCTTGCCGCAGTCGGGTGTGAGGGCCGTGTCCGGCCCGATCAGCTCAACGCACGCGATGTCTACGCCGAGACTGTCGGCGGCAATCTGGGCGATGACCGTGTTGGACCCCTGCCCGATATCGGTCGCCCCCTGGTGGAGGCGGAGCCGCCCGTCGGCCGTGATCCCCAACCGGACGGTCGACGGGTTTGGCAGGGCCGTGTTCCCGCACCCGTACCAACACGCGGCAACGCCCACGCCGCGTCGGATCGGTCCCTGGATTTCCGCAGCCTCCGCGACCGCCCGCGCCCAATGGGGGGCGAGCGCATCGAAGCACTCCCCGATGCCGGTGGACCTCAGTGTCTGGCCGCAGGCGGTCGCATCGCCGTCGCGAAACGCGTTGAGCCGTCTGAAGGCGAGGCGATCCATGCCGACGCTCCGTGCGAGGTCGTCGTAGAGCGCCTCCTGCACGATCGCCGCCTGTGGCACGCCAAAGCCGCGGAACGCGCCTGCGATGGGGCCGTTGGTG
>JBCCWM010000498.1:0-3175 GCA_039193505.1 Pseudomonadota bacterium
GAGGGCGGCAATCGAAGCCGTCGGCGCGACCATGCTCTTCCTCCCGCCACACTCACCCGATTTCAATCCCATCGAACAAGCCCTTTCCAAGATCAACGCAATCCTTCGAAAGGCAGCAGCACGAACCTCAGAAGCCTTGGACGCAGCCATCGCCATAGCCCTTGATGCTCTCAGCCAAGACGAGTGCGCAAACTACTTCACAAACTCCGGACATGAGCCGGACTGAGCCGAAAATGCTCTAATCGCACTGTGTGGGCAGCAGCGGGCAAGGTTGCGGCCTCCACCCACGACGAGGGCCGGATCCGCGACCGGGCGGCAGCAAGACCGTTCGTCGTGCCTCGATGCCCGAGCGGAGCCCGATCCGCCTGGAGACCACACGCAAAGATGCGCGTGAGAATTCGTGCTTCGCTCTCGGAGAAGTAACGAACTGGTAACCATATCCAGCCAGACTCACACCTGCCCGGATCCCCAATCGGGCGCTGCTTGCACCCCCTCAGACCTTGGTCTGAATTCTGGCGCCTCTCCCGACCCTACGGGAGAGGCGCCCTTTTCTTTACGGATCGGAAAAGAGAGCGCCAGGGTTCATAATCCCAAGCGGATCCAGGGCCGCCTTTATCGCCCTCATCGTAGAGAGCTTCGCCGGATCACCGTACTGTGCCAGATCGCCCCGCTTAAGGCGCCCGATGCCATGCTCCGCACTGACGGAACCGCCCAGTGAGTGGGCGAGATCGTGAACAATCGCGGTCAGCCGTGATCGATCAGTGTCGAAATCGGACCGAGAGCGCCCCTGCGGCGGGAAGAGGTTGTAGTGAAGGTTTCCGTCGCCCACATGCCCGAAGCAGTTGATTCGGAGCTCCGGCACCTCCCGGAGGAGTGCCGACCGCGCCTTGGCGATGAAGTCCGGGAGACGGGAGATCGGCACGCTGATGTCGTGGCTCGCAATCGCGCCAATCTGGCGGTTGGCCTCCGGGACCGATTCGCGGAGGGTCCAGAAATCGGTGGCCTGTGCCTCGTTTTGCGCGATCAGCGCGTCGACCAGCTCGCCCGCCTCCATCGCCGCCTCAAGCGCCGGCAAAAGCCGCGCCTCGAGGGCCGATCCCTCGCCGGACCCCACCTCGAGGAGAACCGCCCAGGCCGGTTGGGTGTCGAACGGGCGCGGCAGTGTCGGCATCGCCTCCGCCAGGAACGCGAAACTAGTCTCGGCGAGGATCTCGAAGGCCGAGAGCGCCTCACCGACCTGGTCCCGCACTCGGTTGAGGAGCGCCAGCGCCGCAGCGGGCGATGCGACGGCCAGCAGGGCCACAACCCGCTCCCGCGGGCGGGGAAAGAGCTTGAGGCTCGCCGCGGTGATGATGCCAAGCGTCCCCTCGGAGCCAATCAGCAAGTGGCGCAGGTCGTAGCCCGTGTTGTCCTTCCGGAGCCGCGAGAGGCCGTGGAGGATCTGCCCGTCGGGCAGCACCGCCTCGAGCCCGAGGCAAAGATCGCGCGCATTGCCGTAGCGCAGAACCTGGACCCCGCCGGCATTGGTCGACAGGTTGCCGCCGATCCGCGCAGATCCCTCCGCCGCAATTGAGAGCGGGAAGAGACGGTCGACCTCCGCCGCTGCCGCACGCGCATCGGCGAGGATCACACCGGCCTCGGCCACCATCACATTGTCGGTCGCATCGATCTCGCGCACCCGGTCGAGGCGCTCCACCGAGAGGAGTATCGCCTCAGCCCCCGACACTTGCCCCCCGACAAGGCCCGTCCCCCCGGCATATGGCACGATGCCGATGCCGTTTTGCCCGGCCGCGCGCACGACCTGCGCCACCTCCTCCGTGGTTCGCGGACGGGCCAGGAGGCGCGCTGCGCTCCGATAGCGTCCGCGCGGCTCGGTCAGATGGCGCGGCTCGGGCTCCGACAGGATTGCGCTCGGCAAGCCATCGGCAAAGGCGGTCTCGGCGCTCATTCGGGTGGGCCGTAGGGCGCGGGTCGCAGGACCCGGATGGTTGGCGTCCGCGGCAACGTGCGGAGCGAGACCGTGGTCGCGGACCCATCGATCACCTCGATCTCGAACTCATCCGAGAGCGAGGCCAGAAACCGCTCGAGCGTTGCGATCCCGAACCAGTGCATCGGCAAAACAAGCTGCGCCTTCAGCCGCCGCATCACCCGCACCATCGCGTCCGTCGGCAGCGTCATGCCCCCATCAACGGGAACCATCACGACGTCGAGCCGGCCGATGAGGGCGTAGTGCTCTTCCGTCAGCTCGTGGTGGAGATGTCCGAGATGCCCGATGCAGAGCCCCGCAGTCTCGAATATGAAGATCGAGTTGGCATTCTCCTGACGCCCGCCGATGCCCGAGCGGATGTCCGTCGTCACGTTCCTCACCAGAAGCTCGTCGTCGACTGAGACATAGTGATCGGCCGGCGTTTCGAAGTCGCCCCAGCCTCGGAGGATGTGCGGGATGTCGGGGTCGGGGTTGGAGGTCCAGTGGCTCGAATGCGCGCGGTTCATCGTGACCACATCGGGGAGCGGAGCGTCGGTTCCGATCCAGCCCGTGTAATCGGTCGCAATTCCACGCCCTGTTGGCGTCTCGATCAAATAGGTGGAGTGGGTGATGTAGTTGATCCGGACCTCTTCGAGGCTGAGCCCCTCGGAGAACGAGGCGAAGGTCACGCCGCTGACTCCCTCGGCAAGCGCGATGCAATGGCTGTTGAGCGTCTGCGCGGCAGCGGGCCCGGCGAGGGCGGCGAGAAGAACGGCGGCACGAACGATCATGGGTCCCCTCCATCTGGTGCTTGGTGGCAGGGTAGCGCGCCCCGCCGCGCTGCCAATGCCGGAGGTGCTGATCGCCATTTGGCCGCGCATGGCATAGTGCCATGGGCCTAGGTGTTCAGTCCCGGCATCTAGTGGATCGGATCGACGATGGGTCGATCTGGCTCTGACGTCCAGATTTTGCAGATGCAGTCGTAAGGTGTGAGGCCGCTGAGCGTCTTGAGACGGCGCACGAAAGTGTACGCGTCGAGGAAGTCCGCGAGATGGCTGCGGAGCTGAGCGTGGCTGTCGTAGTGGTCGCGCTTGACGGTCGCGTCCTTGATCGTGCGGTTCATTCGCTCGACTTGGCCTTTGGTCCAGGGATGGTTGGGCTTGGTGAGCCTATGCTCGATCCCGTTCGCCTCGCAGATCATGTCGAACC
>JBCCWM010000499.1:0-3168 GCA_039193505.1 Pseudomonadota bacterium
CAGCGCCACGAGCGGGGCGCCACCATCATCACCTCCAACCTGCCCTTCGACGAATGGACCGGAACCTTCGGCGACGAGCGCCTCACCGGCGCGCTCCTCGACCGCCTGACCCACCATGTCCACATCCTCCAGACGACCGGCCAGAGCTACAGGCTCAGCCAGAGCCGCACGCGCAGGGCCAAACCAACCACCTGATCCCTGCCGGCGAAAGCCGGCCCTGACGGGCCGGAGCGCCTTGGCACGCGCCAGCTACATGCGGAGCGCACGCGCCAAGGCGCTCGCCCCTGGCAACCGCCAGCCCTCAAACCAGAGTGGCTGGATCTTGCGCCGCCATCGTGGCGGGATTTCCAGCCGTCATTGACACCCCGGACTGAATTGCGCGCCTCCTCTGCGCTGGTGCCGAGCCGGCGCAGGTTTCGATCTACCCCCTCAACGGCTTTCTCGCACCGCTGTTGTGAGATCTTCCCCCGCTTGAGCGCCGCATCGAGCAAGTCCAAGTCCTGCTTGGCCTGCTGCTCCTCCTGGGCACGGCGGCCAAGCTGATCGGCAAGCTGGCGAGACGTGCGGTAAAGGTTCTCACCTGAGAGCGCGGCCTCGTCTAGTCCCGCCTGTGTTTCCTTGGAGGCCTGCCCCGCCTGGGCGAGGTCCGTTTTGAGCGCTTCGGCGCCGCGCGATTGAAACTCAACGCCAACCGTTGCTAGATCAAGCATTTCGTTTTTCTCGTTGGATCGCTCATGGGTATGACCGCGCAGCCATCATCAACGCCTTGGGCTCAGGCTTTTTGAGTTGCGCTCGGGACGCTTGCCCGCCCATAGTCGGCACGTCCCAGGTATCGAGTTTGGAGGTTCAGTCCGACATGATCAGAGCTGTATTTCTTTTGGCTGTTGCGCTTCTCAGCATTAGTGGAGCCGCCGCACGCACCGTGTGTGGGGAAGACGTGGTTGCAGCTGGCGAGATAGAAAAGCACTTCGATCGAAATCCAATCTCGGCGGAAGGGAAGTACCTAGGCAAGAATTGGAACGTTTACGGGTATATAAGCAAGATATCCTCGGAGAGTACGTTGTACTACTTCCTGTACCTTGGGGAGGATTTTCAGGTTCGCCTTGAAAAGACCGACCAGAACAGACAGGCCTTGGATCGCGTGAGCAGGGGCCAAAAGGTCTTCGTGTGTGGCCGTGTCGAAAAGATATCAGTGCTTGGCCTGTTCAACACAGGGACGTTTCAGCTTCGCGACGCCTGGATGCTTGCTGTAGAGCGGCGCGGGCAAGTCGAGCGCCTGTACTAACTCGCCTCGCTCCTTATGCGGTGCCAAAGCCGGTCCAGATGTTGGATTGCATTGGTTTCCCTCGGGGAGAGCTGCGCGCAGTAGAGCGCGTCAAATGCCTGCGGGTCCGTCAGGCCGATGGGCTCGTCCGAGCGGCGCGCCTGGTGCATGGCCAGGAAAGTTTGCCAAATCCCCCGGCATTCGTCGGGCCCGCCGGGACGTTGTAGTTCTGGCGGCCGAGCGCCTGTCTACTTTTCGACTTGCTCCTGGTGAGACACGTACGAGGCGCCGTCCTTGTCGACCTGCGCCAGGAAGAACGCCGCCTCCGCGTGAGCGGTCAGTGCGCGGAGGCAGTCGTGAAAAAACTGTCGACTTTCTCCAGCTAGTACCGGGCCTGCGCTGCAACCCAAAGGTGCCGCTGATACCGGTCGTAGGCCGTTTCCGCGGTCAGCTCCAGCTTGGCGCCACCGTCTTTGACGTTCCCACCAGCGGTGGCCAGCGCGAGCGTCACCATCCGCTGGTCGTAGACGCTCTCCGCCCTACCCACGAGCACGTCACGCCACCCGGCTGCCTGCTCTGCGACTGTGCGCGAGTTGGGGCTCGCCAGAGCCAAGTACATCTCGCCGCCGTCGTCGTTGAAGAGCTCGGCCGTAGAGATCGGCGCGGGTCGTTTCGTTGAAGCGGATCGCGGAGAGGCGCCTCGACCAGATCGACGGAGGTGAGCGTGCGATCAGTGCGGTGCATCGGCGCCTCCTTCGTGACCGCGTCACGCGCCAGGGTGCTCGACCCCATGGCTCGTTGTTGAGTGTCCGGACGATCCGGCCGTCATGGGTAGGGTCCGGGACGAGGTCGCAGGACCAGACATGCTCCGGGCACGGCTGGACGGAGGGGCCATCGCCCTGCCAGAGCCGGCCCGGCTTCGGTTGCTTCTGCGGGAGCTTCGGCCGCTCGTTGCCGCCGCTCGCCATCGCCCTCGGGACCGGTGGCGGACCGATGGCTCGCTCCACTGGTGGATCGGCGTCGGGTGGACCTCGAACCGCGCCGCCGGCTCGGACACAGTCCGCTCGCCCTCCAGCGCCTCGACCACCTTCACGGGGCCCCTCCACAGACTGCATTTTGGCTGTGAAGCCCGCTCCGTCCGCGGTCTCAGCTGTAGCGCTTGTCTTTGCTGTCTTCGAACCAGTCGAAGCGGTCGTCCGAGAGGTTGACCACCACGCTCTGGAGCTTCGTGTAGCTCTCGTAGCAGACGATGCCGTTTTCTTTGCCGATGCCGCTGGCTTTGAAGCCACCCCAGGGCGATGACGGGTCGATGCGGTGGTGGTCGTTGATCCAGACGATCCCGGCCTCGATGGCCTGTGCGACACGATGGGCGCGCGTGATGTCCTTGGTCCAGACGCTCGCCGCCAGACCGAATGCGGTGCCGTTGGCGAGGGCGATGGCCTCCGCCTCGGTGTCGAAGCCGATGACGCACACCACAGGGCCGAAGATCTCTTCCTGGGCGATGCGCATCTCGTTGGTCACATCGGAGAAGACGGTCGGTGCGTGATAGTAGCCGAGGTCGTATGCGCCGCCCGTCAGACGATGCCCGCCCGCGGCGAGGGTGGCGCCTTCGGACTTGCCGATCTCGACATAGGTCATGGTCACGTCCAACTGCCGTTGCGAGACCATCGGCCCGATCTGCGTCTCGAAACGGGTCGGGTCGCCTACAACAAGCGATCGCGTACGCTCGACCAGAATCTCGACAACCCGGTCGCGGATCGTGTTCTGCACCAAGAGCCGCGCGCCCTGAACGCAGGTCTGCCCGGCGGCGATGAAGGACGCGAAGAGGGTCGCGGCGGCGGCTGTGCTGTCGAGCACGTCATCGAAGACGATGACGGGCGCCTTGCCGCCGAGCTCACCTGAAA
>JBCCWM010000500.1:0-3166 GCA_039193505.1 Pseudomonadota bacterium
AGTGGCTCCGGCGGTAGGATTCGAACCTACGACCTGCCGATTAACAGTCGGATGCTCTACCGCTGAGCTACGCCGGACCGGTGCCGTCTGCGCGGACCTGGCTTCCCTATCAAGCGTATGGGAGGCCGTCCAGTCGAAAGATCACCCGCGGCGGCGGTAGTGGCCGGTCGGCGCAGGCGCCTCAACCTCTCCTGCATCGATCAGGTGAAGAAGGTGGCCAAGCAGGTTGCGCGACGCGGCATCGTGGAGGCTTGGGTCCGTGTCAGCGTAGACCGTCGCGGTGAGCGCCTCGAGTGTCCGGGGCTCGGACAGCGCCGCCAGGATGGCCGCTTCCCTGGCCTGTCGATGTGCGCGGAGCGCTCGAACCCGGGACGGGCCGTCCGCCACCGGGTCTCCATGACCCGGAAAGTAGACAGCCTCCGGCCGAGCCAGCAGACGCTCGAGCGATGCCATATAGGCGGCCATGTCGCCATCGGGCGGCGAGACGAAGCTCGTCGACCAGCCCATCACGTGGTCTCCGGTGAAGATCGCTCGTCCCTCATCCCAGACAAAGGCCATATGATCCGATTTGTGGCCTGGCGTGTGGAGCGCAGTGAGATGCCAGCCGTCGCCTGCGATCACGTCGCCATCCGAGATCTGGCGGTCCGGCTTGAACGCCCAATCCACCCCCTCGCCCCCGCCGAGCGTTGGGTCACGCACCGCCGCCGTCCCCATGGCCATCACGGGCGCCTCCCGACGGGCCGCAAGCGCTGGTGCAAGCGCTGAGTGATCAAGATGCGCGTGGGTCACGAGAATGGCGGTCACATGCCCTCCGTCGGGCAAGGCAGCGAGGATCGCCGCCTCGTGGGCGGTCTCCATCGGCCCCGGATCGATGATGGCGACCTCGCGTCCACCGAGGATGTAGGTGTTTGTGCCCGGACCGGTCATCGGGCCGGCATTGCCCGCCCGCACCACCCTCAGCATCGCGCGCCTCCTTGCTGCCCTTGCGCCTCAGCGGCTAGGCTAGCCTATGGCGCTCCGACCGCTCAAATCCTACTTGCCCCGGTCGCTCTTCGGACGGGCCGCGCTGATCGTGATCCTGCCGCTCCTGGCCCTGCAGCTCGTCGTCGCCTTTGTCTTCATTCAGCGCCACTACGAGGGCGTCACCCGGCAAATGACACGCAACATCGCGCGCGAAATCGCAGTCGCCCAACAGGTCATCGACACCTCGCCCACCGCCGACATTGCACAGGTCCGCCTCTTCAACCTCTCCAAACCGCTCGCCATCGCGCTCGAGCTTCTCGATGCGGCCGACGACCGGATGGTGAACCGGCGCAACTTTTTCGATCTCTCCGGGCGCGCGCTGATCCAAGAGATGACGCGCCTCCTCGGGCAGGAGGTTGCGGTCGATCTCGCGTCAAACAGACGGGTCGTGACAGTGCGTCTGCCGACCGACAAGGGCATCCTGCGTGTCCTCATTCCGCGCACGCGCGTCACGGTGTCGAACCCGCACCAGCTCCTCGTTTTGATGGTCGTGGCCTCGATCATCCTGATCGGGATCGCGTTCCTCTTCCTCACGACGCAGGTGCGTCCGATCCGACGCCTCGCGGATGCGGCGGAGGCGTTCGGCAAGGGGCGGAACCTTACGTTCCGCCCGGCAGGCGCCGAGGAAGTGCGGCGCGCGGGGCTCGCCTTCATCGCGATGCGGGGCCGGCTCGAGCGGCTGATCGAGACACGCACATCCATGCTGGCGGGCGTCAGCCACGACCTCCGCACGCCCCTCACGCGAATGAAGCTCAGCCTTGCACTGATCGACGACCCCGAGGCGAAGGCAATGCTCCGCGACGTGACGGTGATGGAAGACATGGTGGAGGCCTTTCTCGCCTTTGCTCGCGGCGATCAGCTCGACGAGATCGAGGACGTGGCGCCCGAGGCGGTTCTCGCCGACGCGGTGGAGGCGGCGCGGCGGAGCGGCATCGAGGTCGAGACCGTGACCGACGCTGCGCAGGGCGGTGAGATGGCGCTCCGCCGCAAAGGGGTGGCGCGCGCACTCCAAAACCTCATCGACAATGCCGCCGATCACGGCGAACGGGTGCGCGCGACGCTGCGCATGTTGCCCCGCACCTGCGAGTTCGTGGTCGAGGATGACGGGCCCGGCATCCCAACCGAAAGCCGGGAAGCTGTCCTCCGCCCCTTCGTCAAGCTCGACAGGGCGCGCAATCTCGACCGCCGGGGGGGCGTTGGCCTCGGTCTTGCCATTGCGCAGGACGTCGCACGCGCCCATGGCGGTGCGCTGGAACTGAGCGACAGTACCGATCTCGGCGGGCTCCGCGCGCTTCTGCGTCTGCCGCGCTGAGGCCTTGGCGGCGCAGCTCAAATGTAGGTGCGAGCGTGCGCGCGGGCCTGCCCTTCGAGGTGAGGGCTCCCGTTGAAGAGGGCAAGGCGCAGGTCTCCGGCCTCATGAACCAGACGGTGTACGCTTGCATTGTGGATGTTGATCAAGAGATCCGCCGTCGCGCGCGCGTTGAGGCCCAGGATGCCGGCGATCGCCGCTCCGATGACGCCCCCGGACGTGACAATCAGCGTCCTCTCGCCCGGGCGCAATGCCTCCTGTAATCCCATCGTCACACGCGCCGTGAAGGCATCATATCTCTCCGCGCCGGAACCGATGTCGCCCCGCGCCCACTGCTCAAACATCTCAGGGAAGTGCGCCAGAAACTCGGCCCGGCTCGACGGCGCATCGGCTCCCGTGGCGCGGAGGTACTCCGCCTCGAGCGCATCGTAGTGGAGCTCGTCGAACCTCGCATCCTCCACCAGCGCCGGCAAAGGGTGGACGGAGGCGATGCCTGCGGCCGTTTCGCGGTGCCGGCGGAGCGCGCCGTTGAAGGCCCGGTCGAAGGTCAGACCGTGCTCGCGGAAGTAATGGCCGAGCCAGGCCGCCTGTTGATGGCCAAGGGGCGAGAGACGGTCATAGTCCTCCGCCCCGAACGACGCCTGACCGTGGCGGACAAGAACAAGTTCCGTCATCGGCGGACCGTTGCGTGTCTCAGCGCGCCGCGACCGCACCGAGGCCGAGTGCATCGCGCACGGCGAGCGCGCCGGGATGAAGGGGCGCTGTCAGCCCGTCCGTCACCATCGCCTGGGGGTCCAGCCCGCTCAACGCCGGATGTTCCGCCCCGAGGCCCTC
>JBCCWM010000501.1:0-3156 GCA_039193505.1 Pseudomonadota bacterium
AAACACCCGATCCCATCCCGAACTCGGCCGTTAAGCGCCACAGCGCCGATGGTACTGCGTCTCAAGACGTGGGAGAGTAGGTCGCCGCCAAACCAGACAATCACACAACACACAAAAAACCGCTCTCAAAACTCTGAAACATGATCCTGCAGAACGACCAATCTTCGAGGGTGATCCCGTGACCCTCATGAGCAGCTCCGGTTCCGCGCAGAAGACTGGCGTGATTGATGCCTTGGAGCGTGAGCTCACTCAGATGATTGCGACCCTCACCGACGCTTTGCAGGCTGATGTGTCGGTTCTCCCTGTTGAGGAAATCGACGCGTTTTCGCGTCAGTCATCGCTCTTCCGCCATCGATTGCTCATGCAGTTGCAGCACACGAATTCGGCGATGACAGCGCGCACCGTCGCGCGTCAAGCGGCCGACATTCCTCAATTTGCCGGCGACTTTGAACAGATGCGGCTGCAAGAGCTGCAGGCCAAAGCCAAGCACTGGGAAAGCCGGTTTCAGGCAATCCGCGCGTGCATGAGCAAAATTCGGAACTCAGAGCCGCAGGCCCTCTTCCCCGAGGACCTTCCGGACGGCAACTTGACCAGACGGCTGATCGAGCGCCTGTCGGATGTGGTCTTGATGCTCGATTTTTACGCCAACAACCAACCGCAGCATCCGGACATGGAGGAGTATGGCAGCTATTCTGACGTTCGCCTCTCGCCCATTGCCTTTGGGGAGTATGCGCATGCGGCCTACCGGATCATGCTCGCCCTCGGAGGAGCACGGCCTATCAAGTTTCTGGACGTGGGCTGCGGCGGTGGCGTTAAGGTTCTGTCCGCGGCGCATTTTTTCCGCCGGTCTGACGGAATTGAGCTTGATCCCGGGTATGCCGAGGCAGCGAGAACGCTCTTTGACGCCTTCCCGAAAGAGGACTGCCGTGTTTTTGAGGAGGACGCGCTCGGGTCGGAGCGATATGGTGAGTACGATGTGATCTATTTCTTCCAGCCGATGCAAGATACCGAGAAGCTCATGGCCCTTGAGGACCGGATTGCCGCGAAGGCCCGTCCGGGCACGCTTCTCATTGCGCCCTACCCTGGGTTTCGCGAGCGGTTTGAGGAGCTCGAGACCGCCTCCGTTGCGGGCCGGATCTACATCAAAGGGTGGACGCAGGACGAGGCAGACGCTCTCCGCGCGCGGGCGGAGTTGATCGGTCCCGACACCCGCGCCCGCCAGCCGAAGACGCCATGGGAAGCAGTGTGGCAGCCGCTGATCGATGCCTGCCTTGACCGCGGCTATGCGCCCTGATCAGTGGTCTTTGGGCAGCGCCTCGAACGCAGCTTTTGCGTCGGCGCTCGCCTCCGTCTGATACCGCTCGCGCCATTCCTGATAGGGCATCCCGTAGACCGTCTCGCGCGCGGCATCCTTGGTCATCTCAATACCACGTTCGGCGGCCGCCTCTTCCATCCATCGACTGAGACAATTGCGGCAAAACCCGGTGAGGGTCATCATGTCGATGTTTTGCACATCCGTGCGCGCCTGAAGATGATCTCGGAGTCGCCGGAACGTCGCCGCCTCAAGTTCCGTCATATCGCTCATGTGTCCCTCCTCATCGCTAGAGCAGCGGTGCGAGATGCTGGGAAAGACGCGCCGCCCAGGCTGTTTGCCCCTCGTCTCCTGATATCAGATCGTTGCGCACTTCGATCAAGATGTGCGGCAGGCCGCGCGACGTTCCATGCTGGTACATGCTGTCGCCCCTGAGCTGGCCGGAATAGGGCTCGTTGTCGCCCACGCAGAGCTCGGGGTCCCGCGCGAGCGACTGGACCAGCGGTCTCGCCAACCGGCCGTCGCGATCCCAGAGAAGGCCCACATGCCACGGGCGCGGCGGCCGTCCGCGAAGCTGCGGCGTGAAAGAGTGGATCGACACGAGCCGCGGCTCCACGTTTGCGGCGAGCATGGCGTCAATCTGGTCGGTGATCGCCCTGTGATAGGGCCTGTGGAAGAGGGCGCGTCGCCGCTCGATCTCCGCCTCATCCACCGCTCGGTTGGCGGGAATGATGGAGCCGTCGTAGAGACGCATGACCAGGGTCGGATCATCTTCGCCTCGGTTCGGATCGATCACGAGGCGCGAGAAGCGGCTGAGAACGAGGGGCGCGTCGAGCAGATCGGCCAGTCGGCGTGCAACGCCCGCAGCACCGACATCGTAGGCGATGTGGCGCGCCATATCGGTCGCCGAGAGGCCAAGATCTCCGCCCGCGACAGTCTCGGGAACACGCTTCGAGGCGTGATCGCAGAGGATGAGGGCCGGTCCCGAGCGATCGCGGCCGACCACCTCGACCGCGTCAGAAGCGCTGTCAACACGTTGATCCATTGCGCCGCTCTTACGATGCCAGGCCTGTGCGGACCAGCACCGCTTGGTCAAAAAGACAGATAATGTCTCTGATTTTCTCTGCCTTCGTTGGGGCGCTCGTTTATACACGCCGCGGGCCCTAACCCAAAGCGAAAGAGTACCGCGCCATGTCGAAACGCAATCGCAAGGTGAAAGTCGTTGCGACGCTGGGGCCGGCCTCCAGCACCTATGAGATGATCAAGTCCCTCTACTTGGCCGGCGCCGATGTGTTCCGCCTGAACATGAGCCACGGCACGCATGACGACGTGCGGGCGCGCCACCAGCTGATCCGCGATCTCGAGATGGAGATGGAGCACCCGATCTGTATTCTGGCCGACCTGCAGGGGCCGAAGCTGAGATGTGGTGTGTTTGCCGATGGCGAGGCGGTGCTGGCCGAGGGCGCACCGTTCCGGTTCGATCTCGACGAGACGCCGGGCGACGAGACCCGGGTGCAGCTCCCCCACACCGAGATTTTGGAGGCGTTGGAGATCGGATCCACACTCCTCGTCGATGACGGCAAAGTCCGACTGGAGGTCGTCGCGCGGAGCGATGCGCATGCCGAGTGCGTCGTGAAGGTCGGGGGGCGGATCTCGAACCGGAAGGGCGTCAACGTGCCTGACGTCGTGCTGCCCCTCGCCGCCCTGAGCGACAAGGATCGGACCGACCTGGAGTTTGTCTGCAACCTCGGCGTCGATTGGTTGGCCCTCTCCTTCGTGCAGCGGGCGGCAGACATGGAGGAGGCGCGGACGCTGGTGGCCGGGCGTGCGGCGATCCTGGCAAA
>JBCCWM010000502.1:0-3152 GCA_039193505.1 Pseudomonadota bacterium
GCGGTGCAGGCGCATGCGGATGTCGAAACGCTCGGCGGTCGCTCGCCCACCAGCCTCTTTCTTCTGAGCGTCGCGCGCTCGGGGGAGCGCAAGTCCGCCTGCTTTGCACCGGCCGTCGCGCCGATCCAACGCATCGAGGAGGAGGAGATCGAGGGCTATGCCCGGCGCCTTCGGCGCTATGAAGATGCCCACGCGATTTGGGAGGCCGACCGAAAACGTCTGATCGCAGGATCGGACGTGATTGAGCGAGACGTGGATCTGGAGGCGCTCGAGGAACCCACCGCCCCCCTCTGCCCGCACAGGATCTTCGAGGATGTCACATTCGAGGGCCTCTTGAGGAGCTTTGCCGACGGCCAACCCTCGGTCGCGATCTTCGCCGATGAGGGCGCGCAGATCCTCGGCGGCTATGCCATGCGGTCCGAGAACAAAGCAAAGTCCGACGGCGACGTCTCAAAGCTCTGGAGCGGCAGTGCACAGGGACGCGCCTGCGCCGGCAGTGCGGTTCCGACCGGCAAATACATCGGGCGCCGCGTGAGGTGCCATTTGATGGTCCAACCCCGGATCGCCGAACAGGCAACCGGGGACGTCGAGATCCGGGACCAGGGCTTCTGGGCTCGGTGCCTGATCGCATGGCCAGAGACGTCCTTTGGGACCCGCCTTCACAAGACCCATGATCGGACCGCCCCGGCCCTGGAGGCCTATGACCGTCACCTCGAAGCCCTGTTCCGCTGCGCGCCTCCGACCGCTGCGGATGCCCGCATCCTGCGCCCACGTCTCCTGTCCCTCTCCCCCGCGGCCAAAGAGCATTTGATCGCCTACCACGACGCGGCGGAGCGGGAGATCGCGCCCGATGGCCGGTTGGCGGAGGTTGCCGACTTCGCCAGCAAATCCGCCGAGCAAGCCGCGAGGATCGCGGCCGTCCTCACCCTCTACGAAAACCCTGACGCCACTCTGGTGACACCAGAGGCGATGGAGAACGCCACCGGCCTCGCGGACTGGTATCTCTTCGAGGCCGAGCGCATCTTCGGGACCCGCGCCGTCAGCCCCCTGACCAAGGACGCCGAGAAGCTGCTCGGCTGGATCCTGAAGCGCAATGCCCAAACGATCACCATCCACGAGGCCAATCACTGCGGGCCGAAACCCCTCCGCGCCGTCGCAACCCTCGACCCTCTCTTCGCGCTCCTGGAACGCCTCAACTGGCTTCTCCCCATCCCCTCGCCGGGGCGTAAAGCCACATGGTGGATCAACCGCCCATGACTCGCCGGCTCATCCTCCGCGCAGCGTCCCAAACGTCGCCTCCGTCGCCCCAAGGCTGCCTTCCGGTGAGGGGGGCAGACGATCCGCAGACGACGGCGGAAACGACTGCAAGTCATTGCAAAAATTACAAACTGTTCAGCCCGACGACAACATGGACGCGCCGACTTGCCCTCAATCCCGCCCTATCGCCCAAATCGCCCCTACCCGTCACGCTGACGGAGGACGAGCGCGAGATCTATGAGGAGCGCGCCGCCATCCTCGAATTCGACGCCGTCCTCCCCCGCGCGACGGCCGAACGCGACGCCCTTCGCGAAGTTCTCGCCCGCCGCACCAACGCCCTCTAACCCGCGGGTCCTTCGCGGCGGCGCCCAACGCGGGGAATTCGCACCGCGTTGCGGGCGTTGATTTTGTTTTGCGGAGACTTGGGGCTTTCGACTGTTGTTGTTGTCTCTGGTCTACCGCCGACAGGCCGGGTGGAGGGCCGACAGTCTCGGCGTGTCGCCCGGCGCGGTGCCTCTCGCGGCGTGCCGTTGTCGCGAGCACCTGAAGGAGGATGTGCAGGACGCTTGGCGGGGGCTGTGTCGTCAGCGGAAAGTCGCAGCCCGTGGAGGCGATGAGGCGGACAACGGCACTGTGTGGGTGTGGACGTCAGTCCAGGTCATGGGGGCGGAGGGTCCAGCTGCGCTGCTCCTCGGTGCAGATCGTCTGGAGCGGGATGTCGAGTTCGGCGGAAAGATCGGCGAGGTCGTCTTCGCCGCCGAGCTGGTCGCAGGCAAATCCGATGGCATCGGTCGGATCCGGCAGAGTTGCGTCCCAGACCCGCGCGGTGCGGTCGCCCGAGCCCGTGACGATCCACCGCCCGTCGGGGGAGAAGGCGGCGCTCCAGACCGGGTCCCCGTGGCCCTTGAGCAGGCGGAGTTCCCGTACCGACGTTTCGCCGGACGTAAACGCGATAAGACTGGTAAGCGGGATCGGCATGGCCTCGCCCTGGTTGCCGAGCGTTTGCGCGGCGAGCGACAGGCGCGCACTGCGACAGTACTCGCCCCGAAGCAGGGAGACATCCGCAAGGGTCAAGACAGCGGTGGCCAGATTGTCCTGCGCCCTGCGCGCCGCATTCTGGGATGCGCTGAGGAGAATGCCGACCAAGACCAGCAGACCAAGGAGCAGCAGGCTCGCCCCGGCGAAAAGGCCCCGCACACGGGCTTCGCGGGCCGCCGTTTCGCTGGCGTAGCGCTCGCTGGCCTCGATCGCGCTGCGCTCGTCCGGCGTCAGCCAGCCTGGTTGCCTGTCGCGCAGATCCGCGAACCGCGCCAGCTCCCAGCCCTGCAGCAGGATCCGGGGCGGCGTCACGGGCACCACGCCGATCGACTGCAGCGCGCGCCGGACTGGACCGCGGGCGACAGCATCGGGCGCCAGGTTCGGCCCCGCGTCGGCCACGCGCTCGGCGAGGGCGTCGAGGCTGCGCTTGGCCTCCGTGTCGGTCAGCAGGAGGTCGTTCAGGAGCGGCCACTGGGTCAGGAGGGCCTCGTGCGAGATCTCGACCACAGCGTCGGGGCCGATGCCGCGGATCTGCGCCAGGCGGTGATGCTTCTTTTCCGCCATACGCTGCAGGAACGCCCAACCCTCGTCGCTGAACTCCCGTTTGTGGGCCTCACGCCGGACGAGACCGGCATTGGCATGGCCGCCTAGCTGTTTGATGGTGCGATCTGTTCGATGGAATGGAAGGAAGCGCTATCGGCCAAGTTCGTCATGGCAGCGCCACGACCGCGCACGCCGTCAGAGCGGCGATACAGCGATCGCAAGCTTCGACCGCGGAGCTGAGCAGAGAGCTCGGCATCACCCCCAAGACGGTCGCGACGTGGCGGAAGAGAGCGACCGTTGAAGATCGAAAGACC
>JBCCWM010000503.1:0-3144 GCA_039193505.1 Pseudomonadota bacterium
ACCGACCTCCTGGCCGGTGACGAGGTCCTCGCCGCGGCACTCCTGGATCGGCGTCTGCACCGATCCCACCTCCTCGCCATCGAGGGCCGCTCCCACCGCCTCGTTCGGCGGTCGCCTCACCCTCGAGGACATCCTCGAAAAAGACAGCGCGTCAGCGGCTCCGCCGCAGGCCGGGCCACGCGTGCGATATCTGAGGTCGCCGCGCGTCCCGGCTCGCTCGTCTCCATTCGAAACCCGTCACGCCCACCCCCAGCGCGCTCAGCCCTGCGCGACACCGACCGCAAAACCCGATCCCGCCTCAACCCCCAAATCTAGCTGTCGCTTGACACAAGGCACTTGGGACGTCTTCCGCGTATCGCAAAGTGTTCAGATAAAACGCTCGGTGTGAGATCACGCGTTCCACGTCATCATGACGGTGATGTGTTGAAGGTGCCGTTTGTTTCCGGAAGCCAATGCCGGGCAGGGCCTTGATCCACCTGAGGCTCTGTTTCCACGCACCTTCCGCAAAAGTCTTTGCAGCCGCTACTCCAAACCACTCAGGCAACTGTTCCACTGCGCTCTCCGTCGTTGCCGACTCCTGCTCATCTTTAGGCAAAACACAGTCAGGCTTCTATATCTAGTGTGTGATGCAGCCCAGAACGCGAGATGCTGGGTCTGCATCTAGGCCTGGAGGGCGTGGACCTCGAGCCCTTCTGTGCGGTCTCGCATGGCGCGCGCGGCGGCGCGGGCGCCGGCGGCGGTTGTGTAGTAAGGGATTTTGTCGAGGAGGGCGATTGCGCGGATCTCGCGGCTGTCCTCGATCGCCTGGACGCCCTCGGTTGTGTTGAAGATCAGCTGCACACCGCCGTCTTTCAGGCGATCGACGATGTCCGGCCGGCCCTCGTAGACTTTGTTGATCGGCGTTGCCGAGAGGCCGAGGCCCTCGATCCACTTGGCGGTGCCGCGGGTCGCGACGAGGGTGAAGCCGAGCTCCGCGACAGTGCGGACGGCCTCTTCGATCAGCGGGCCCTTGTCGACATCGCGGATCGAGACAAAACACGTGCCCCCCGCGGGCAGGTCCGTGCCGGCGCCGAGCTGGGCCTTGAGGAAGGCGCGCGAGAAGCGCTCATCCGCCCCCATCACCTCACCGGTCGAGCGCATCTCTGGCCCGAGGATGGTATCGACGCCCGGGAAGCGGGCGAAGGGCATGACGGCCTCTTTGACTGCAAAGCGCGCGGGGGCCGGTGCGCCGAGGTCGAACTCGGCCAGGCGCTGGCCCGCCATGACCCGTGCCGCAATGGCGGCGATGGGTCTACTGGTGGCCTTGGCGACGAACGGGACGGTGCGAGAGGCGCGCGGGTTGACCTCGAGGACGAAGATCTCTGTCCCCTGGATCGCGAACTGGACGTTCATGAGCCCCACCACGCCGAGCCCGAGCGCGAGGGCACGGGTCTGGCTCTCGAGCTCCGCAATCACGTCTGAGGGGAGCGAGTAAGGCGGCAGTGAGCAGGCGCTGTCGCCCGAGTGGACGCCCGCCTCTTCGATGTGCTCCATCACGCCCGCAACGAAGACCTCCGTCCCGTCGCAAATCGCGTCGACATCGACCTCAACCGCGCCAGCGAGATAGCTGTCGAGAAGGACCGGGCTCTCGCCTGAGACGACGACGGCATCGCGGATGTAGCGGGCGAGGTGCGCCTCATCCCGCACGATCTCCATGGCGCGGCCCCCGAGCACGTAGGACGGCCGGATCACCAGTGGAAAACCGAGGTCGCGGGCGGCCCCGACGGCCTCAGCGTCCGAGCGCGCGATGGCGTTCCGGGGCTGGCGGAGCCCGAGGTCGCGGAGGAGGCCCTGGAACCGCTCGCGATCCTCCGCAAGGTCGATCGCGTCGGGCGAGGTGCCGAGAATAGGGATCCCTGCCGCTTGCAACCCCTTGGCAAGCTTCAGCGGCGTCTGCCCGCCATACTGCACGATCACGCCTTTGAGCGTACCGGCGTCCTGCTCCACCCTCAGGATCTCGAGGACGTGCTCGAGCGTCAGAGGTTCAAAGTAGAGACGGTCCGACGTGTCGTAATCGGTCGAGACGGTCTCGGGGTTGCAGTTGATCATGATCGTCTCGAACCCCGCCTCGGTCAGCGCGTAGCAGGCGTGGCAGCAGCAGTAGTCGAACTCGATCCCTTGGCCGATCCGGTTGGGTCCGCCGCCGAGGATGACGATCTTCTGGCTCCCGGTCGGGCGCGCCTCGCATTCCACATGGCCGTCGGCGGGGGTCTCGTAGGTGGAGTACATATAGGGCGTCTGCGCCTCGAACTCAGCCGCGCAGGTGTCGATCCGCTTGAAGACCGCGGTGACACCCGCCGCGAGCCGGGCGCGGCGGACATCCGCCTCGGTCTGACCTGTAAGGTCGGCGAGCCGGGCATCCGTGAAGCCCATCTCCTTCAGGCGCCGGAGCTCCGGGCCCTCGGGAAGACCGGCGCGCAGCTCCTCCTCGGCCGAGACGATCTCGCGGATCCGGGCGAGGAACCAGGGGTCGAACCGCGTCAGTTCGAAGATCTCGTCGTCGGAGAAGCCGAAGCGCATCGCCTCCGCGATGACACGCAGACGGTCGGGCGTCTGGAGGGCCAGAGCCTTGGTCATCGTCTTGTCGATGGCGAGCTGTGCCGCCTCGTCGACGCCGAGCCGCACGCCGTCTTCGATCCGGAGGCTCTCCGCCCCGGGCATCCCCTCGATCAGCGGGCTGTCGAAGCCCGAGAGCCCGGTCTCGAGGCTGGCCAGTGCCTTCTGGAGGCTCTCATGGATGCCGCGCCCGATCGCCATCGCCTCGCCCACCGATTTCATCGCGGTGGTCAGAAGCGGCTCCGCGCCCGGAAATTTCTCGAAGGCGAAGCGGGGGATCTTGGTCACGACATAGTCGATTGTCGGCTCGAAGGAGGCGGGCGTCACGCCGGTGATGTCGTTGTCGAGCTCATCGAGCGTGTACCCCACGGCGAGTTTTGCGGCGACTTTGGCAATCGGAAAGCCCGTTGCCTTCGACGCCAGGGCGGAGGACCGGGAGACCCGCGGGTTCATCTCGATCACGATCATCCGCCCGTCGGCGGGGTTCACGGCCCATTGGACATTGGAGCCGCCGGTTTCAACGCCGATCTCGCGCAGCACCGCAATCGA
>JBCCWM010000504.1:0-3128 GCA_039193505.1 Pseudomonadota bacterium
GCACATCTGCCGAGAGCGGCATCCAGGTCGCCGAGCAGCCGCGAAACCGCGCCACCATACTCGCTCGGCCGATGCGGGTCGACATGATGTGCGGGGCGAACGGGATCGAGCACCGCCTGACCAAGCCGAACCACCCCTGGGCGAACGACCAGGTCGAGCGGATGAACCGGACGATCGAGGACGCGACCGCCAAGCGCTCCCCCTCCGACAGCCCCGAACGGCTTCGACGCCTCCCTGCGACGTCCTCGACGCGCACACCTTCGCGCGCCGTCTCATGACGCTCCGCGGTCTCACGCCCTCCGAGTACATCTGCAAGATCTGGACTTCAGAGCCCCACAGATCCATTGTCGACCCGATCCACCAGATGCCGGGACTGAACACCTAGGCTCTGACCTCGGCCATCGCTTGCGCCGCGCTCTAGCGGTCTTTTGGGTGGGCTGACCGGTCTGAGAGCCGTCTTGCGGCATCACCGGACGAAGCCCAGGATCTCGTAAGTCTCGGCCAGGATTGGCGCGGCAACTGCGCGCGCCTTCTCGGCGCCGCGGGCGAGAACCCGGTCGATCTCCGCCGGATCCGAGGTGAGGCGGGCCATTTCGGCCGTGATCGGCGCAAGCTTGGCGACGGCAAGTTCGGCGAGCGCTGGCTTGAATGCCGAGAATGGCTTGCCGCCATGCTCGGCGATCACGGCCTCGGGGGTGACGTCGGCAAGTGCGGCGTAAATCCGCACAAGGTTCAATGCCTCGGCCCGGCCCTCGAGCCCCTCGACCTCCGAGGGCAGTGGCTCGGCGTCGGTCCGGGCTCTCCGGATCTTTTGCGTGATCGTGTCGGCGTCGTCCTTGAGGTTGATCCGGCTCATGTCCGAGGGATCGGATTTCGACATTTTCTTTGAGCCGTCGCGGAGGCTCATGACCCGCGTCGCGGCCCCCTCGATGATCGGCTCACAGAGCGGAAAGAACTCCCGCCCGTAATCGAGATTAAACTTCCCGGCAATGTCGCGGGCGAGTTCGATGTGTTGGCGCTGGTCTTCACCGACCGGCACATGGGTCGCGTGATGGACCAGGATGTCGGCCGCCTGCAGCGCAGGATAGGCATAGAGGCCGAGGCTTGCGCGCTCGGAGTTCTTGCCGGCCTTGTCCTTGAACTGCGTCATCCGGTTCATCCATCCCAGCCGCGCCACGCACGAAAAAATCCAGCCGAGCTGCGCGTGCTCGGGCACTTGGGACTGGTTGAAGAGAATGGAGCGCTCGGGATCGAGGCCGCAGGCGAGATAGGCCGCAGTCAGCTCGCGCGTTGCTCGGGTCATCTCGGCCTGACCGGCCCAGGCGGCGGTGATGGCATGAAGATCGACGATGCAGTAAATCGTCTCCCAATCTCCGTTCTGCATTTCAACGAAGCGCTTGACGGCGCCGAGATAGTTTCCGAGTTGCAGATCGCCGGTCGGCTGAATGCCGGAAAAGACACGGCGCGTGAATGTCGGAGTGGTCATGATGCGGGTCCCGGATCGCTCGCGCGGTTAATGCGGTCCACGCCGCGCAACGTCAACCGAAGGAGGCAAGGATGTCAGGCGGACGCAGGGTGCTATGCTAGATCCGGATCACGATGCCTCCCCCTTTCGGTCGCTGCCGCCCGTCGCGGTGGTGCTTGCGCTGCTCGTCCTCGGCGTCGAGGCGGTGCTGCAACTGGCGGAGAGCGGCGTTCTCGGCGGGGCAGGGGGGATCGGCTGGCGGTCTGCCTTGGTCCAACAGATCGGCTTTTATGATCCGCTTTGGGAGCATGCGCGTGCCACGGGTTACATGGGCGGCGGCATTCTGTGGCGCCCGGTCAGCTACGTGTTCGTTCATGCCGCCTTTCTTGACGCGGTGTTTGCCGCGGTCCTGCTCCTCGCCCTTGGAACTCAGATCGCGAAAGTGTTCCCACCGGTGTCGACAGTCTTTGTTTTTGTGGTCGCCGCGCTCGTCGGCGCTCTGACCCACGGCATGTTGCGCGACACCACCGGTCCGCTGTTCGGGGCCTGGCCGCCGGTCTACGGCTTTCTCGGGCTCTTCACCTGGTCGCTCTGGATCACGGCCCGGCGCACAGGCAAGAACCCTTGGGCGGCGTTCCAGCTTGTCGGCGTGCTTGTTGCGCTTCAGATCCTGTTTGTGCTGCTCTTCGGCGCGCGGAGTGCGCTCGAGAGCGAGCTCGCCGGGTTTGCCGTCGCCTTCGTTCTCGCCCCGCTTCTCTTGCCCGGCGGCATCACCCGGCTGCGCGCCCGGCTTCGGTCCCGCTAGCCGCGGCCGAGTGCTGAGCGGATCTCATCGGGGCGGAGCACTCCGAGCGCGACGGCACTCGCCCCGAAGGTGCCAATACCGGTCAAGACCAGAGCAGCGAGTGCCAGATAGCGCCACCCCGCGAGGTCGAGTGCGCCGGCGAGCGGCGCGGCTGCCAGAGTGCACGCCGCCGCCATCACAACTGCGGCGAAAAGGATCCTCGGCAGCCGGAGCCGGAGCCGGTCATCGAAGGTCACGGCGCCCTCAATCCGGCGCGCGCCCGACCAGAGAAGGGCGAGCATGATCCAGCCGGACACCGTCGTCCCGATGGCGGCCGCGAGGTAGCCCACGACCGGAGCGAGCCCAATGGCGATCACGGCATTCGCAACCATGGACACGAGCGCGTATCGAAACGGCGTGCGCGTGTCCTCCCGCGCGAAAAAGACCGGTGAGAAGATCTTCTGGAGCACGAAAGCTGGAAGACCCGCGCCGTAGATCGTCACAGCAGCCGCGGTCGCCAGAACGTCCGCATCCGTGAACACGCCGTGGCCGAACAGAACGGAGACGAGGGGCTCCGCCAGCACGATGAGCGCGGCGGTGGCCGGCAGGATCAGTAGGGCCGAGAACTCGATCGCGCGGTTGATCTGCACGGCTCCGCCCGGAGAGTCGCCCGCTTGAAGCCTGCGCGAGAGGTCGGGGAGGAGGACGATCCCCATTGCAATCCCCACCATCCCGAGGGGCAGCTGATAGAGCCTGTCGGCCAGCGAGAGCCAAACGATCGCCCCCTCCGTGAACGAGGCCACCTGTCGCCCGACCAAGAGGTTGATCTGCACCACACCACCGGTCAGGGCCGCGGGCGCTGCAATGATCGCGAGGCGA
>JBCCWM010000505.1:0-3118 GCA_039193505.1 Pseudomonadota bacterium
ACGCTGCGGCACGCCGAGGCACCATCGCCGCCAGCCGACAGTGCCTGCTCGATCCTCGCAGCGCCGTCGACACATCGTCGCCCGAGCCTCGCCTCCTCTCCATCCCCCCCTCTCGCGGCCAGCTCAATGGTCCAGACGTGGGGGAAGGACAATGACTTGGCGCGGTGCGGCACGCGGGCTGCCCTCGCACGACAGGGTCGCGACGACAGCTGAGCCGCCGCCATGGGCGTCTGTTTCGGCCACCTCGACCTCTCGCAGCCACGCGGCTTTAAAGGGACAGGGGCGTCCTCGTCCGAGAGATGGAAGGGTTTCGGCGGAGCTGATGTCGCCAGGCCCGTCGCGAGACGTCACACCTGCCAAAGAAGGGCGACAGGGCGATGCGGCCGGAGCTCGTGTTCCGCCGGTGTCCACCCAATGCTGATGGTCGGTGCGGCCCTCCGGGGCATCGATCATCGGGACGGTGTCTGACGGCGCCGGACGCTGCGCTCACGCGATGACGCCACCTCCGCCGGAACCCGGTACGATGAGGGTCAGCAAAACCCGGACGGGTAAACACTGCGCCGGCCATCTGGCCGCGTCTCGGTCTCCTGGCCAACCTGCAGCAGAAGAACGGCCGACGGACGCGTCTGCAGTTCACAGCGCCTTGGCGCGGATTGACACTGGCAGCGACGATCGCATGCAGTCACCCCGGGGCCTGCGCAATGGGCAGTCAGGCGACGCGCAACCGATCCCGGTTTTGCGCCCAGGCGATTGCGCGACGGGCACGAATGCGGTCCAATTCCGTTTATGTTCCTGCCCCTCGAGAGTGCTGCAACCGCAAGCGATATGCCGCGCTCCTCCAGTTTCTCGGCGCCGGATTGGGAGATTCTTGCCCGGTTCTGGCACCCGGTTGCATTCTGCCACGAGATCGGTGATGCGCCTGTCGCGGCGCGGTTGCTCGACGTCGATCTCGTGATCTGGCGGAGCGTGGGACGGCTTGCCGTGGCGCGCGACCTCTGCCCCCATCGTGGGACCCGGTTGAGTTCGGGCCGCGTGGACGGGGCGCACTTGATTTGCCCGATGCACGGTCTTCATTTCGACGCCGACGGGGTCTGTACCAAAGTCCCGTCGAACCCGGACCAGACCGCGCGCGTCTCGCCGCGGCTGCGGCTGCAGACGCCGCTGACAGCGGAACGCTACGGGATCCTCTGGGTGTGTCTGTCCGAGACGCCGCTCTGGCCCCTGCCTGAGTGGCCGGGCCTCTCCGATCCGGCATTGAAGAAGGTGTTCGTGCCGTCCAACACCTGGGCGGCGGCGGCCAGCCGTCATGTCGAGAACTTCAACGACGTGGCCCACTTCCCGTGGGTCCACAAAGCCACGTTCGGCGGCAGCGAGGAGGACCGCATCCCCGCTTACGACGTGCGCGAGACGGAGTACGGGCTGACATTCGACCTCGGCTACGAGGAGGGGGGCAACCGTTTTCCCGACGACGTCGACGGCGACACGCGGCATGTCGTCTACACCTACCAGCTGACCTATCCCTTCTCGACCGTGATCATCATCCGGCCGAATGACAGCTGGTACATGCAGTACTTCGCCGACACGGTCTGTCCGGTCTCGGCCCGCGAGACAAAGATCTTTCAGATTGCCACCGACACGACCGGCGACCCGGATGAGGATTTCCTCATTCGCGAGAGCATGATGATCAACGATGAGGACAAGGCCCTGGTCGAGGCGCAGCGGCCCGAAGATCTGCCGCTCAACATCCGAGATGAGGTTCACATCCCCGCAGATGCAATGTCGATCGCCTACCGGCGGGGCTTGGTCAAGTTGTTTGGCCTCGGCGGGCCACTTGTCCGCTGACGAGCTTGCCGGCGACCCAGGTGGCGCGGATGTCCGACGGGGTCGCGCCCATCACGATCTTTTGGAGGAGGTCCTCCGCCGGGCCGAAATCCTCGGACAGATCGACGAGGATCGCATCCATCTGGCGCCCTATCTCGAAGGTGCCGACGGGCAGGTCGAGCACATCTGCGCCACCCTTTGTGGCGAGGTAGAAGGCATCGCGAAAGTCGACCCTCGCCCCCGGGACGCCACGGCGGTCGGGCTGCAGCGCGGCGTCGACCCCGTCCTCGAGCATCCGTGAGGCGGTCACCGCAGCGCGTGCGTTGTCGAGGAGAAACGCGCTCGGCCCGCCCGAGATGTCCGTTCCGAGACCCACGTGGAGCGCTTTGGCCAACGCCCGGCGGAGCGGAAAGACGGCATTGCCGAAATAGGCGTTGGAGAGCGGGCAGTGCGCGATCCCCGCGCCGCGCGCTTGGATGAGGTCCATGTCCGTGTCGCTCACATGCCCGGCATGGGCCAAGACCGAACGCCGGGTCAGCAGCCCGAACGCATCGAGCGTCTCGGTGTCGGACATGCCCATCCGGGCCCTGACCGCCGCATGCTCCCAGTCGCTCTCCGAGCAGTGGGTCTGCACGGGCGCCCCCGTCGTCCTCGCCAGCTCCCCGAGCCCTGCGAGGGCGGCGTCGCTGCACGCTGGCACAAAGCGGGGGGTGATCGCAGGCTCAACCAGTGTGTTCCCCGGCAGCGCTCGCACCGCATCGACGAACGCTGCCGTCCCCTGGACGGCTGTGTCTGCGTCGGCGTCGCGGTAGTAGTCCGGGCAGCCCTCCTGGAGGTCCATGGCGACGCGCCCGACAAGCGCGCGCTGCCCCTCCGCCACACAGATGTCGGCAAGGGCAAGGCTCGCCGGCCCGTGCAGCGTTGCGAAATAGACCGCGGTGGTGGTTCCGAGCGCCAGGAGATGGCGCACCAGCCGACGGTACACCTTACGCGCATAGTCGAGGTCCGCGTAGCGGGCCTCGAGCGGGAAGGTATATTTGAAGAGCCACTCTTCGAGCGGAACGTCGAGCGCCGCCCCAAGCTGGGGAAATTGCGGCGCATGGATGTGGAGATCGACGAACCCCGGCAAGAGGACACCGAACTCCCGAAGGTCGTGTGCTGCCGGAGCGCTCCGCCCGTCCGCAATGGACAGAATCTCGCCTCTGTCTGAAACGGAAACGAGCGCATCGTCGATGCGCTCGATCCGGCCACGGTCTCGGCTGTGGATGAGATGGGCGCGGAACGCCGGCATCGTCAG
>JBCCWM010000506.1:0-3117 GCA_039193505.1 Pseudomonadota bacterium
ACGGCGAGGCATGGAGCCGCCATCGGTCCGGGGACAAGGCCGAGCGAGCAGGACCGCGCGGCCGTTCCGAGCGAGCGCCGCGCCTGGGTCGACGCCCAGCCCGATCTCGATCCCGAGCGGCGTGTCTTCGTCGACGAAACGTGGACCGCGACCGACGGGGCCCGCAGCCGCGGACGGCGGCTGCGCGGCGCGGGTGGCGGCGCGCGGCTGCGCATCGGCGTCCGGCGTCCGGCGTCTGCGCATGGGCGTCAGGCGGCTGCGCATGGGCGTCCCGCACAGCCACCGCAAGGCCGCCCTCGTAGCGGGCCTGCGTCTGAGCGGCGTGGTCGCGCCGCTCGCCATCGGGCTCGGACCGGTGGCGCCTTCCATGCCTCGCTGCTGGACGGGCCAGGCTGGGTCGAGGCCTGTATCCGCCACGTCCTCGCTCCGACATCGCGACACCGTCGTCACGGACACCCTCTCCAGCCACAAACGCGTCGATGCGCGAGTTGGTAGAGGCGCCGAGCTGCGCGTCCTCCCGCCCCACAGCCCAGATGTGACCCCCATCGAGACGGCCGTCTCGAAGCTCGAGGCGTTGGTGCGACCGGCCGCCGAACGAACCGTCGAGCGCCTCCGGACCGCCATCGGTCCCCTTGTCGATCTCACACCCACCGCGGCGTGCGCGACCGTCTTCACCGCAACCGGCTCCGCACCGGAACGATCGGGATACGCTCTGAGACCTCGCTCCCGTTCTCGCTGCACTGTTGGGCGATCAACCGGCGCGTGTCGATGCGCCGGAAGAGCGCGCTATGCTCAGGGAGCCGCACCGCAGAACGTCACGTGATAGAGGACGGACCGCTTGGGCGAACGTCGACAGTGCTCAGATCAAGCGGATGAAACCGGCCTTCGGGATCGAGCTCGATGTCCTCGCTGTCGGCCACTGCTAACGCCGCCTGAACTCACTATGTATTTGCCAAAGCAGCTTTCCCCACTGCAACGGGTCCGGTCGTCAGCCGGGGTCAGCAATTGGCAGCTCCGTTTCTGGCTATTGGCGAGCCTCCCCGGCGCTTGGGCGCCGACGGTGGTGCAGTCGGTTCGGACAAGGTCCGAGATCAGGTCGGCTTGGCTGCGAAACCGGTGGCTGGCACCGTCGTTCTGGACGACAACCGAGTGGTGCAGGAGCAGGTCGAGGCGCGCGTTGGCGACGACCCGGATCGCCCAAGACCTCGCCCCACTTCATGAAGCCTCAGGTGAAGGTTAGGAGTGAGCCACTCTGTCGCCATGTGTTCGAGTCCTATGGCCAACGCACTTTTCTCGGAGCGTGCAGTGGCGAGCTGGGGTGCGGAGGGTCAGATTCCGATCCGAGCGATCGTTTGTTCGGCAAACAGGTTGGCTCCTCACCGAGTGATCGGCAGGGACCCGATTTCGCCAACGATCAGCAGCTTGGCGCGCGCGGCATCTTCAGGCCAGCCGGGGCGCCGCGGTCGCGGTCAAGCGGATCGGACATGACCGGCCCCCCGCTGCCGCCTGCCGGCAACCGACGGCACCTTAGAAGTCCAGCAGCAGTCGCAGTCCTTGCGGTGCGGTCGGCACGAACGTCGAGGAAGCGGTGCCTGGGATCGACCCGTCGCCGAGCCTTGCCGTCCAGCACCGTATGGCGGGCAGTAGAGTGCCCGTCTCCATAGATGCGCAGTTCGGTGGCGTGATACTGGACTTCGAGCGTCCAGCGTTGGGTGGTGTCCGCAACGGAGGAGAGAATGCCCCCACCGACACCATACCGTCTTTGCTTGTCCGGCGCTCAACGGCGAGCACGGCGTTGTAGGGCAGCTCCCTGGCGAAGGCCCCATCGACCATGAGGCGGGGCATGGCGTGAACGCGTGGATTGCCCACCTCGCTCTTCGATCTTCCAAATTTCGACAGCCGCGCCCCGGAAAGAAGTCCTGTTGCATAAAGCTAAATGGTCGCTCGACTTTGCCCGTCATGTGCGCGGAGGGCCCGCGGGTCCGAGGTTTTGCGCCGCGATGGTTCAGACGCACAATCGGTGGCGGTTCGTACGCAATGATCCCGGCTTCATCCTCGCCGATCACTGCGGTCGCCATGCCCTCATGAAGAGTGTCCTCCGGCGCTCCGCCCATAGCCGCGATGTGGCTGCGCAGGACGGACCTGAGGTTCTGGCTCGCGACGAACCGGCCCCGGTGCCAACGGCCGTAGCCCAGCGCCATAGAGAACCGCCAGACGTCGCGGGTGACGCCGGGTGCGTCCACGAAGTCGGTGCAGTCAGTCTGCGCCTGCTTTGCCCGGCGGGGTCTCGAACCGACGCTCGACCTGCCCCTGCCGCAGCGGATGCCCCTCACGCAGGAGTTCCGCCTCCGCAGTGTGGCCGCCTTCGTAGCCCATATCCCATACCTCGCGCAGAAGACAGGCCGCAGCGGGGTCGAAAACAGTGGTCCAAGGGCTCGATGATAAACTCCCGTTGTTGCCGCGGCGCAAAGACAGCAACCTCAAGCCCCGGATCGAGACGGTGTGTGCCGTTCTCCGGCCGGAGCCACCCTTCCGCGCAAGAGAGGAGACGCGCGCCCTGGAGCTTAAAACCGTAGATCAAGACGACCTCCTTCAGTCCCCTACCTGGCAGCCCCGACCGCTCTTTTGTGCGGACCATCCGCCAATGGATCCGTGGTGCCGCCGTTGATCGCGTACTTCAGGTTTGAAAATCGCCAGCACCGCTCGCATCTGGGGAACCTTGAAACGGCGGTCCAGGGGGACACCGTCCGGCGATTCCAGCCTCAAGGCGTTCCGCGCTGAGGGTCTCGCGACCGTCGCTGGACCAATCGGCTTCCGGCGGTTCGAAAGGCGCGCCCAAGAGGCTCGAGCACCGCGTTTCGCAGACCGCAGCCGCACGTCTAACGGTGTCAGAGGCAACGAAGGGCGTAGACCGGACAGTCTCCAACGGCCATACCAAGTGGGAGGTGAGCGAGCTGCTCGCAGGTTATGTCAGAGCGACGCGACATGCGCGCCATGTGCGACCGCGGCATGTGCGAGAGGGGTTTGGATGCGATGTGATGGGCTGTCGGGGGGCCATGGATGCGCCGGCCGCGGGTGGCGGTCGGGTCCGGGTCGAGGCTGGGCGGTCGGGGGCAT
>JBCCWM010000507.1:0-3100 GCA_039193505.1 Pseudomonadota bacterium
GCATGTCCTTGCAGGGATCGTCTGGATCGGGTCGTCGTTTTACTTCATCGCCCTCGATCTCGGACTGCGCCGCGGCGGGCCGATGCCCGCTGGCGTCTCGGGCGAGGAGTGGCAGGTCCATGGCGGCGGGTTCTACCACGTGCAGAAGTACCAGGTCGCTCCGGAGGGCATGCCGGAGCACCTGACCTGGTTCATGTGGGAGAGCTATACGACCTGGCTGACGGGCGCGGCCCTCCTGGCCGTGTTCTATTGGGCCCAGGCCGAGCTTTATCTGATCGACCCGAGCGTCGCGGATCTGACGACGCTCCAGGCGATCCTGATCTCGGCGGGCTCCATCGTGTTTGGCTGGATCGCCTATGACTGGCTCTGCAAGAGCCGGTTCGGCGAGGACAACACACGGCTCATGATCCTGCTCTGGGTGCTCCTCGTTGTGATGGCCTGGGGCTACACGCAGGTCTTTACCGGGCGCGCGGCGCTCCTGCATCTCGGCGCATTCACCGCGACGATCATGTCGGCGAACGTCTTTTTCATCATCATTCCGAACCAGCGGATCGTGGTCGCGGACTTGAAGGCCGGCCGCACGCCCGATGCCAAATACGGCGTCATCGCCAAACAGCGCTCCACCCACAACAACTACCTGACGTTGCCGGTTGTGTTCCTGATGCTGTCGAACCACTACCCGCTCGCCTTCGCGACGGAGTACAACTGGGCGATTGCGGGGCTGATCTTCCTCGTGGGGGTTTTGATCCGGCACTATTTCAACTCCGTCCACGCCAAGAAGGGAGAGCCGCACTGGACATGGGCCGCGGCGTTCGTGCTGATGGTGGCGATCGCCTGGCTCTCGACCGAGCCGGGCGTGGAGCGGGAGGCCGTCGCGCCCGCGCGTTTCACCGAGGCGCCGGGGTTTGCGGCGGCGGCCGACGCCGTGACCACCCGGTGCGCGGTGTGTCACGCGGTGGAGCCCGCCTGGCCGACGCTCCACTGGCCGCCGAAGGGCGTCGTGCTCGAGACGCCGGAGGATGTCGCGCGGCATGCGCATGGGGTCTACCTCCAGTCCGGCGTCTCGCATGCGATGCCGCCCGCGAACCTCTCCAACATGGAGCCGGAGGAGCGCGCCCTCATCGTCGCCTGGTACCGCGCCGCCACCCGCTGAGGCTTGCCCTCGCGCCACCGCTCGCCGATGGTGGCGCGAAAACGGGGGGACATCATGCAACTCTCTGGCAAGCGCGCGGTTGTGACCGGCGGTGCCTCGGGCTTCGGCGCGGGGATCGCGCGGGCCTTTGCGGCAGAGGGCGCGACAGTGCTCGTGGCGGATCTCGACAAGGGCGGCGCCGAGCGGGTGGCGGCGGAGATCGGCGGCCACGCGCAGCGCACGGATGTGGCACTTGCCGATAGCATGGCAGCGCTCGCCGCCGCGGCGGAGGCCGTGATGGGCGGCATCGACCTCTTCGTCAACAATGCCGGCATCACGCACAAGCCGATGCCGATGGAAGAGGTCGACGAGGCGACCTTCGACCGGGTCCTCGCGGTCAATGCCAAATCCGTCTACCTCTCGGCCCGAACGGTTGTGCCGAAGATGAAGGCCGCGGGCGCGGGCGCGATCCTAAACGTCGCCTCCACGGCGGGGCTGTCCCCTCGGCCGAACCTCAATTGGTACAACGCCTCCAAAGGCTGGATGGTGACGGCAACCAAGACGATGGCGGTGGAGCTCGCCCCGCACGGCATCCGGGTCAACGCGCTCTGCCCGGTGGCAGGAGAGACGCCGCTTCTGGCCAGTTTTCTGGGCGAAGACACGCCCGAGATGCGGGCGAAGTTTCTCTCAACGATCCCGATCGGGCGATTTTCGACGCCCGAGGATCTCGGCGCGGCGGCCGTCTTCCTCTGCTCCGATGCGGCGGGCATGATCACGGGCACCGCGCTCGAAGTCGATGGGGGACGCTGTATATGAAAGTGAACCTTGGCGAGAAGCTTGCGCAGATCAAAACCCACTGGGACCCGCATGTCGTGGCCGATTACAACGGCAACGACATCATGGTGGTGAAGTTCCAAGGCACATTTCCGTTCCACGACCACCCGGACACGGATGACTTCTTTCTGGTTTTGAAGGGCGAGGTGCTCCTCGACATCGGCGACGAGACCCACCGCCTCGGCCCCGGAGAGCTCGCCGTCGTCCCGGCCGGCACCCGCCACCGACCCCGGGCTGAGGCGGAGGCCGAGGTCCTTCTGATCGAGCCGGCCGGCACACCCAACACCGGCGATCCGGCGACCGCCGCCAAGAAACCCCGGCTCTGATGCCGACCGGACCCCGCAACCTGATCACAGATGTGAGCGGGCTTCTGGTCGGCAACGCCTCGGACACAGTCCTCAAGTCCGGGGTCACAGTACTGACCTCGGACCACCCATTTCGCGCCAGTGTCGATATCCGCGGCGGCGCGCCCGGCACGCGCGACACAGCACTTCTCGAGCCGGAGCGGACTGTGGATCAGATCGACGCCCTGGTCCTCTCGGGCGGCTCCGCCTTCGGGCTCGGCGCGGCCGAAGGCGTCATGGCCGCCCTCCGCGCCGCAGGCCGCGGCTTCGCCGTCGGGCCGGTTCACGTCCCGATCGTCCCGACCGCGATCATATTCGATCTGGCGAACGGTGGCGCCAAAGACTGGGTCGAGAGCTCCTATCCAGCGCTTGGTCGGAGCGCCTTCGACGCTGCCGCGCCGACCTTTGAGATCGGCACCGCCGGCGCCGGTGTCGGGGCGCTGACCGCGCGGCTCAAGGGCGGGCTCGGCTCCACCTCCGCCCGCGTGGGAGAATGGACGGTCGGAGCGCTGGTCGTCGCCAATCCGATCGGTCATGTGAGCCCACCCGGGTCCAGGCAGTTTTGGGCCGGTGCGTTCGAAGAGGGGGCCGAGTTCGGCAATCTCGGCGCACCGCGCAGCACAGGGCCGATCGGGCTTGGCGACACTAAGCTCGGCGCCGGCATCGGCTCAGGCGGCAACACGACCATCGCGATCGTGGCCACCGATGCCCCCCTCGACAAAGTCGCGCTCCGCCGCCTCGCCGTCGCCGCGCAGGACGGCATAGCCCGCGCGATTGTGCCGGCCCATAC
>JBCCWM010000508.1:0-3093 GCA_039193505.1 Pseudomonadota bacterium
ACCTGTCAGTCGGGTCCAGCTCCTCCTTGCGATCCAGATGTACCTCGCGGCACCCGCCTGGATCCTTTTTGTCCTCATGGGCGCGGCGCTGGCCGCAGCGCCTGCGCAAGTTGAGGCGGTGCCGCTCAGCGCCGGTCTCGGGTTCTTTGCGCTCATCATGACGCTCAACCTGATGCCGAAGCTGATGGGGCTCGGCCAGGTGCTCTTCGACCGGGCGCGATCGGAGAGCTATGGCGGGCGCGGCAAAGTGGTCGTGGGCGGCGTGGCAGAGGTCTTTTTCTCCATGCTGATCGCGCCGGCGGTTGCCGTGGCGCTTGCGCGGTTTTTTGCGGGTCTCTTTGTTGGACAGCGGATCGGATGGAGTGCCCAGCAGCGCAGCCGCGAGCGACTCGACTGGGACGAGGCGACGCATGTCCTCTGGCCGCAAACGATTCTCGGCGTGGGGCTCACGCTTTGGATCGGCTACGCGGCCCCCTGGGCGCTTTGGATTGCGGGCCCGATGCTCTTTGCGCTCGTCTTCGCAATTCCCATAGCTGTGATTTCAGCCGCACCATCGCTCGGCCGGTGGTCGACGGAGACAGGCCTTTTCGATATTCCAGAGGAAGTGCGGCCCGTTCGCACGCTCCGCTCCGACGCGATGCACGTCGCCTGAACAAAGGACATTTGCCATGCTGCGCTCGACCGTTGTCGCCCTTGCGCTTCTCGGCCTGCCGCTGCCCCTTGCAGCGGAGCCCGCAACCTACACCATCGATGCCGAACACGCCGTGATCGCCTTCCTCGTCAAGCATGCAGGCTATGCGAGCGTGATGGGCCGGTTCTCTGGCGTTGAGGGCATGTTCGAGTTCGATCAGGAGACCAACAGCCTCGGCACGGTCTCGGTGACCATCGACGCAAACACGGTAGACACGGGCCATGAAGGTCGCGACAACCACGTCCGCTCAGCCGATTTCTTGGATGCCGGCGCACATCCCGACATCACCTTCACAGCGACGGGCGGCACTGTTGAGACCGGCACGACCGGGATCGTTGAGGGGGAGCTGACCGTTCGCGGTGTGACCCAGCCCGTCACCCTGGATGTGACACTGAACCAGGTTGCGGACTATCCCTGCTGCCACGGCAAAGAAACCGTTGGCATCTCAGCGCGCGGCAGTTTCAACCGCAGCGACTTTGGCAGCACCTATGCTTTGCCGACCTTCGTGGGGGACCGCGTTGATGTGATCTTGGAGATCGAGGCCATCCGCGCCGACTAGGCGCGCCGCGTGTCGTCAGCACGCTTGCTTTGCATATCAAATTCGCGCAATGACGATTACGTAAAGGTAGTGCGCGCGACGGTGGCCTAGGCTTGCTGACGGTGGGCGAAAAACAGACGACGACCCGGTGTTGCGTAATTGCTGCGCTCGTCTTCACGGTCACTCCGGCGCTGGCGCAGCCGGAAACTCATGCGACGTGGCAAGCGCTTCGCTGGGCCGGCTCACAGGTCGTGCTTTTGTATCTTTTGGCGTTCTCGGTCCTCGCTGTTGGCGTGGCCCTCGCCGTGCACAGTCGCAGCAAAGTGCGGTCTTGGGCCCGGAGGTTGGCGGAGCTCGAAAAGTCGATCCGGACCCGCTGTGACGCACGGTGTCACGACCCGGGCACTGCCCATGCGGAGGCGGTGGGCCGCCTGGCCGGTGGTGTCGCGCACGATTTCAACAACATTCTCGCGGTTGTCCAAGGAAACCTGGAGCTTCTCCGGGAAGGGGCCTCTATCGAAGAAGCGCAGGAGATGCTCGAAGACGCCATAGGTGCGGCGGCGCGCGGTGGCGTGTTGACGCAACAGCTTCTGGTCTATGCGGGGCGCGCACGTCTTCAGGCAGAACCATTCGATCTCGGACGCGCCACGCGGATGGTGGTGGAGCGCCTTGAGCGCCGGTTGCCGGATCGTGTGTCGCTGATCGTCGAGGCGGAGACGATCCGCACCAAGCTCGATCGTCGCCTTTACGAAACCGCGCTCACGCATCTGATCGAGAACGCGCGCGAGGCCATCACCGATGTCGGCGAGATCAGGGTGACGCTCACATGGGAGGCGGATGCGGACGCTCTGTCGACTGAGCAGCGCGGCAGAGCTCGCCTCCGCGTCACCGACACGGGCGGCGGCATGACCGAGGACGTTCGGGCAAAGGCCATGGAGCCCTTCTTTACAACCAAACACCCCGCCCCTGCATCCGGCATGGGGTTGGCAGTCGTTTCGGGCTTTGCGCGACAGTCCGGCGGCGACCTGACGATCGAAAGCGAAGTCGGGCGCGGGACATCGGTCGTCCTCGCGCTGCCATTGACGACCGGCTCGGAGGACACATCGGCGCCTGCCCGCCGGCCGACGGTCCTGATCGTCGAGGACGAGCCGAGCGTGCGACGCGCACTCCGCCGCCAGCTCGAGGCCATGGGCCTCAACGTGACAGAGGCGGCCGATGGCCTCGCCGGCCTCGAGGCCGCTCGGGATCCCCTGGTCTCGGCGATGGTTGTCGACCTGGTTCTCCCGGGCCCGGTGCAGGGCGACGATCTCGTGCGGCGGGTCCGGCTTGATCGAGCGAACATGATTGTGGTGTTTCTGTCTGGACTGATCGATGGCGACGCTCGACTTGCGGCCGACGACATCGCGCTGACCAAACCGGTGCGCCGGGAGGACTTGATGGAGGCTCTGTCGGAGATTTTGCCGGCTGAGGCAGCTGATCGCCGCTAGACCCGGTTCCACCCATCCTGGCACATAGCCTGCTGCGGTGGAGCGGTTCGCGCTGTCCTGCGGGGAGAACCGTTCGATCGCATGGGCCCAGCTACCCAGAGGCCGTCGCGGGGGCCTTTCTGAGCAGTGCCTTGAGCGTCGCGACGGCGCCCGCAATCGGGTTCACGTCCGGCGAGTGTGGAGGCGGAAACCTCAGCTCTCCAACGGCCGCCTCGAGGGCGTCACGGACCGCAGCGCTCTTGTGACCGCCCAAGGTGTTCATGCTCGCTGCCTCGACCGTCCGCGGCCCGGGACCGAGCCCCCACTTACGGCCAAGAGCTCACCAGTCACCGGGCCGTCGATCCGGCGAGCCATCGGTGCAAGCCCAGTGGCGAGGC
>JBCCWM010000509.1:0-3062 GCA_039193505.1 Pseudomonadota bacterium
GATGCCGCCGATGTGGAAGGTCCGCATCGTAAGCTGGGTGCCGGGCTCCCCGATCGACTGGGCGGCGATAATGCCGACCGCCTCGCCGGGGTTGACCTTGGTCCCGCGCGCGAGGTCGCGGCCGTAGCACTGGGCGCAGATGCCGTCATCCGCTTCGCAGGTCAGCGGGCTGCGGATCTGCACAGTCTGGATGCCGGCCTTGTCGATGTTTTCCGCCATCCGCTCGTCGAGGAGCTCGCCCTCGCGGGCCAGCACCTCGTCGGTTCCGGGGCGCAGCACGGTTTCGGCCACGACGCGGCCGAGGATGCGCTCGGCGAGCGAGGCCACGACCTCGCCGTCGTTCACCGCAGCGCTTGCGGTGATCGAGCGGTCGGTGCCGCAATCCTCGATCTTGACGATGCAGTCCTGCGCCACGTCGACGAGGCGCCGGGTCAGATACCCGGAGTTCGCCGTCTTGAGCGCTGTGTCTGCGAGACCCTTCCGAGCCCCGTGGGTGGAGTTGAAGTACTCCGACACGGTGAGGCCTTCCTTGAAGTTCGAGATCACCGGCGTCTCAATGATCGAGCCGTCGGGACGGGCCATCAGGCCGCGCATACCGCCGAGCTGCTTCATCTGCGCCGGCGAGCCGCGGGCCCCGGAGTGGGACATCATGTAGACCGAGTTCGGCTCAAGCTCCGCGCCCGCGTCATCGACGCGGGTGGCCGAGATGGCGCCCATCATCGCATCGGCGACCTTGTCCGAGCACTGCGACCAGGCGTCGACCACCTTGTTGTACTTTTCGCCCTGGGTGATCAGGCCGTCCATGTACTGCTGCTCGAACTCTTTGACCTGGTCGCGGGTGCCGTTCACGATCTGCCACTTGTTGTCCGGGATCAGCATGTCGTCCTTGCCGAACGAGATGCCGGCGCGGAACGCCTCGCGGAAGCCGAGCGTCATGATCTGATCGCAGAAGATGACGGACTCTTTCTGGCCGCAGTGGCGGTAGACCGTGTCGATGACCTCGCCCACCTCCTTCTTGCGGAGAAGACGGTTGACGATGTCGAAGGGCGCCTTGTGGTTCAACGGCAGAAGCGAGCCGAGGCGGAGCCGCCCGGGCGTCGTCTCGAACCGCTGGTAGATCGGCATCCCCTCTTCGTCGATCTGTTCGATCCGGGCGTTGATCATGGCGTGGAGATGGACCGTGCCTGAGGCGAGCGCGTGCTCGACCTCCTCCATCGAGCCGAAGGTCATCCCCTCGCCCGGCATGCCCTTGCGCATCAGCGTCACGTAGTAGAGGCCGAGGATCATGTCCTGCGAGGGCACGATGATCGGCTTGCCGTTGGCCGGGCTGAGCACGTTGTTGGTCGACATCATCAGCACCCGCGCCTCGAGCTGCGCCTCGAGGCTGAGCGGCACGTGCACGGCCATCTGGTCGCCGTCGAAATCGGCGTTGAAGGCCGAACAGACCAGCGGGTGCAGCTGGATCGCCTTGCCCTCGATCAGCACCGGCTCGAACGCCTGGATGCCAAGACGGTGGAGCGTCGGCGCGCGGTTCAGCATCACCGGGTGCTCGCGGATCACCTCGTCGAGAATGTCCCAGACCTCCGGCCGCTCCTTCTCGACCAGCTTCTTGGCCTGCTTGACGGTCGAGGACAGGCCCTTGGCGTCAAGCCGCGAGTAGATGAACGGCTTGAAGAGCTCCAAGGCCATCTTCTTTGGCAGCCCGCACTGGTGCAGCTTCAGCTCCGGCCCGGTCACGATCACCGAGCGGCCCGAGAAGTCGACCCGCTTGCCGAGGAGGTTCTGGCGGAACCGCCCCTGCTTGCCCTTCAGCATGTCGGAGAGCGATTTCAGCGGCCGCTTGTTGGCGCCCGTGATCACGCGCCCGCGGCGGCCGTTGTCGAAGAGCGCGTCGACGGATTCCTGCAGCATCCGCTTTTCGTTGCGGATGATGATGTCGGGCGCGCGCAACTCGATCAGCCGCTTCAGGCGGTTGTTGCGGTTGATCACCCGGCGGTAGAGGTCGTTGAGGTCGGACGTCGCGAACCGGCCGCCGTCGAGCGGCACCAGCGGGCGCAGCTCGGGCGGGATCACCGGGACCACGGTCAGGACCATCCATTCCGGCCGGTTGCCCGACTCGCGGAAGTTCTCGACCAGTTTAAGCCGCTTGATGATCTTCTTGGGCTTGAGCTCCCCGGTGGCCTCGGCCAGCTCCTCGCGGAGCTTGATCGCCTCGGCCTCCAGATCGATCGCGGCCAGCATCTCGCGGATCGCCTCGGCGCCGATGCCTGCGGTGAAGGCGTCGGCCCCGTATTGGTCCTCGGCGTCGAGGAACTCCTCCTCGGTCATCAGCTGGCCGTGCTTGAGGTCGGTCAGACCCGGCTCGATCACGACATACTGCTCGAAATAGAGGATCCGCTCGAGATCGCGGAGCGTCATGTCGAGCATCAGGCCGATGCGAGAGGGCAGCGACTTCAGGAACCAGATATGCGCGACCGGCGCGGCGAGCTCGATATGGCCCATCCGCTCGCGCCGCACCTTCTGGAGCGTGACTTCCACGCCGCATTTCTCGCAGGTGACCCCGCGATACTTCATCCGCTTGTACTTGCCGCAGAGACACTCGTAGTCCTTGATCGGCCCGAAGATCCGCGCGCAGAAGAGGCCGTCGCGCTCGGGCTTGAAGGTCCGGTAGTTGATCGTCTCGGGCTTTTTGATCTCACCGAAGGACCAGGACAGGATCCGCTCCGGGCTCGCCAGAGCAATCTTGATCTCGTCGAAGGTCCGCATCGGCTGGACCGGATTGAACGGGTTCATGATCTCTTGGTTCATGTCGTGCTCCTCATGTCCGGGAGGGCCGGCTCGGTCTCGAGCCGCGCGAGTGCGTGGGCCATCGCCTGGCGATAGCCCTCGAAATTCGCGCGAAGCGAGACGAATTGTGCCGTCAAATTGGCGCCACGCCCAGCGGCCCGGCGGTCGTCCGATTGTGCGAAGATGTCGTCGATTTCGCCCACCTGGTCGAAATCGGCGCCAATAAAGGCAAAGAGCTCACGCAGCCCCCGCTGCCCTACGAACAGGTGCTCGTA
>JBCCWM010000510.1:0-3056 GCA_039193505.1 Pseudomonadota bacterium
CGATCCCCGTCGTCGGCATCGCGGCGGGGCCGGTGGAGGAGGAGTATCCTCTGGCGGTCGACGGTGTGCCGACCGCTGACTACATCGATTGGCTTCGGTTCTCGTTCCTGGCGTCCACAACGGCCCTGCCCGCACTCTCACTGCCCGCGGGGTTCACGGCTGCGGGCCTGCCGGTCGGGCTTCAGCTCGTCGGTCCCCCGCGGGGCGAGGCGCGGCTCTTGCAGGTGGCGCGCGCAATCGAGGAGCGGCTGGGCCTGCCGTCGACGCCGATCGATCCGATCACGCGCTGAGCGGCAGACGCCGCTCCACGATCCGGGACAAAACCGCCGCGCCCTCGGGCAGACACTCGGTCCCGAGCACGAACTCGGGATTGTGAAGCGCCGCGCTGCCGCCATGGCCGATCATCGCATAGGCGCCCGGCACCGATTTGAGCATGTCCGCGAAGTCTTCGGAGCCTGTCATCGGGTCCGTCACCTCGCGCACCTGCCCCGCGCCGAGAACGTCGCCCGCCGCCTCGAGGTAGGCATCCGAGAGCTCGGCATCGTTCTCGAGCACGTCGAAGATGTTGCGGCTGTCGACCTCGATCTCTACGTCGTACCCCGCTGCCAGCCCAGCGCAGATGCCTTTGAGACGCGTCTCGGCCAGGTCGCGGACGCTGTCCTTGAAGTACCGGACCGTGCCGGCGAGATGCGCCCCGCCCGGCACGACATTGTAGGCCGCGCCCGCATGAACCTGCGTCACCGACACCACACAGGTGTCGAGGGGGGCGACATTGCGACTGACGATGCTCTGAAGCTGGGAGATGAGCGCCGCGGCAATCACGATGGGATCGCGGGACTGCTGGGGCATCGCCGCATGGCTGCCGCGGCCCTTGATCCGAATGTCGAAGAACTGGGCGCCGGCCATGGCCCTGCCCTTGCAGATCGCCAGCGTGCCGGGCTCCATGAAGGGGTTGTTGTGGATGCCGTAAAGCTCCGTGACCGGAAACCGCTCCAGGAGCCCCTCGGCAAGCATCCGGCGCGCGCCGCCGAGACCCTCCTCGGCCGGTTGGAAGATCAGGATTGCGGTCCCGTCGAACGCCCGCGTCTCCGACAGGTACTTGGCCGCACCGAGAAGCATCGTGGTGTGACCATCGTGACCGCAGGCGTGCATCTGCCCGGGGGTCTCCGACGCGTAGGGGAGGTCTGTGGCCTCCTGGATCGGCAGCGCGTCCATATCGGCGCGGAGGCCGATTGCCTGATTGCCGGTCCCCCGTCCGCGGATCACGCCGACAACGCCGGTGCCGCCGAGCCCTTCGTCGACGCTGTCGACCCCCCAGGCGCGGAGCTTTTCAGCGACGATCCGGGCGGTGCGCGTCTCCTCGAAGCCGATCTCCGGATGGCGGTGGAGGTCCTCGAAAACGGCGCGGAGGGCGGGGGCATCTCGGGTTATGGCATCAGGGATCATGGGGCTCAGGTCCTCAGGCGGTCACGGCCGGGGGCGGCGGCGAGGAGGGCTCGGGTGTAGTCATGGGCGGGTGCGGCATAGACATCCGCTGTGCGACCCGCTTCGACCACTTCGCCGCGGCGCATCACGAGGATCCGGTCGCAGACTTGGGCCGCCACGCGGAGGTCGTGCGTGATGAAGAGCATGGCCAGATCGAAGCGCTTCCGGACATCGTCGAGCAGATCGAGCACCGCGGCCTGGACCGACACGTCAAGCGCAGAGACCGCTTCGTCGGCGATCAGGATCTGTGGCTCCATCGCGAGCGCACGCGCGATGCAGATCCGCTGCCTCTGTCCGCCCGAAAACTGGTGCGGGAAGCGCTCGAGCGCGTGGGGCTCGAGCCCGACGATCCTCAGAAGCTCTTCCGCCCTCGCCCGGGCCTCCCCTGCCCCGAGCCCGAAATTCATCGGCCCTTCGACAATCGCCTGTCCCACGGTCCGGCGCGGGTTGAGCGAGCGGTACGGATCCTGAAAGACAATCTGGATGTCCTTGCGATGCGGCCGAAGGGCCGCCTCGTGGAGGCTCGCGATGTCCTCGCCCGCGATCAGTATCTCGCCGGAGCTCGGATCGACCAGGCGAAGCACGCAGCGCGCGACGGTTGACTTGCCCGACCCGCTTTCGCCCACGATGCCCAGCGTCTCGCCGCGGGCGAGATCGAAGGTGACGTCGTCGGCCGCCCGCACTTCGCGGCCCCCACCGAACACACCGCCGCCCCCATACACCTTGCAGAGCGCGTGGGTCGCGAGCGCCGGCGCGCCGGTCGCGGGTGCGCGCTCAGGCGGGGTGATGGAGGGCACGGCACCGATCAACATCGTCGTGTAGGGGTGCTTCGGTCGCTCGAGGATCTCGGCCACAGTCCCCTGTTCCACAATTCGACCCTTTTGCATCACCACGACGCGGTCCGCGATGTCGGCCACCACTCCGAAATCATGCGTGATGAAGAGGACGCCCATCCCTTTGCGTGTCTGGATTTCCTTGATGAGGGAGAGGATCTGCGCCTGCGTCGTGACGTCGAGCGCGGTCGTCGGCTCGTCGGCGATCAAGAGCACCGGCTCAAGGACCAGCGCCATCGCGATCATGATGCGCTGGCGCTGACCGCCGGAGAGCTGGTGCGGATAGCTGGCGTAGAGCTTCTCGGGCTCCGGCAGATGCACGTCCTCCATCGCGGCGAGGACACGGGCGCGACGCTCGCTGGCAGAGAGGTCGCTGTGGATCTCGAGCACTTCGCCGATCTGGTCGCCGACCCGGGCGACGGGGTTCAGAGCGGTCATCGGCTCCTGGAAGATCATCGCCATCTTCTCGCCGCGGAGCTTTCGCAGCCGCGCAGGCGTCGCACCCAGAAGATCCTCACCCTCGAGCTCGACCGTCCCTGCCACGGGCCTCAGCGCCCGCGCATCGGCAAGGCCCATCACCGTGAATGCCGTCACCGACTTGCCCGAACCGGACTCGCCCACAACACAGACGATCTCACCCGCATCGACGCTGATCGACACGTCCTCGACCGCATGCGCCCGGTCAGCGCCCTTGGGCAGGCTGACCGAGAGGCCGTGGATCTCGAGCACGCTCATCGC
>JBCCWM010000511.1:0-3035 GCA_039193505.1 Pseudomonadota bacterium
AGCGAAGGCGGCGAGGTTCGCCTCGAGCTGCCCTATGCCGCCTTCTCCATGCTCGGCGCGGTCAGTGAAGACCGGGTGTTCTACCGCATCGACGCAGCCGGCGAGACCCTCACAGGCTACGAGACCCTGACCCGCGGCACGCCCGCCCTGATCCCGGGCCAAGTCTACTTCGACACAGTCACCTATGGCGATGCGATCCTCAGAATGGCGAGCATCACCCGACTGGTCCTCGCCGGAGCGGAGCCCGTCCCCGTGACCGTCTCGATTGCTCAGACCCGCAATGGGATTGGGATGATCGCGAGCGACCTCTCCGAGACCGCCGCCGCCCTCTCCGTCGCCTTTTTCGTGGTCGCCGTCGCCCTGTCCGCCATTGCGGCTCAAGCCTCGCTCCGCCCGCTGAACGAGATCGCGGAGGCCGTGGCCCGTCGCGGCCCCTCCGACCTCAGCCCGCTCCGGCGCCGGGCGCCCACGGAACTCGCGCCCCTGATCGCCTCGCTCAACCGGTTGATCGATCGGCTCGCCCAATCGCTGCGCCGCTCCGAGGACTTCATCGCCGAGGCCGCCCATCGCGTGCGGACCCCGCTTGCCACTGTGCGCGCCCAGGCGGAGGTCGCGCTCCACTCCGCCGACCCCGAGGAGAAGCGCAGGCTCCGACAGATGATCCGCGCGGTCGACGAGAGTTCTCGTTCCGCCGGTCAGCTCCTCGACTACGCGACTGTTGCCTACCGGGCCGAGGACCTCTCCCGCGACCGCATCGACCTCGCCGAGATTGCCGCCACAGTGGCCTCCGGCCTCGAACCGACCGCCGGTCTAAAGGAGATCGACATCCGCCTCGAGACGGCGGAGGCCACAGTGATCGGCGACAAGGTCCTCCTCGAGAATGCGTTCCGAAACGTGCTCGACAACGCGATCAAGTACTCACCCGAGGAGACGACGGTGACCCTCAGCGTGGGCGCCAAGGGCAACACGGCGACCGTCCACATCAGGGACGAGGGGCCGGGCCTCGGCGACGGGCCGGCGGCGCGCCTCACAGAGCGGTTTCAGCGGGGGGCGAGCGCTGCGGGGATCGTGGGCTCCGGTCTTGGCCTCACGATTGCCCAGGACGTCCTTCGCGTGCACGGCGGAGAGCTTCACCTCCGATCCAGAGAGGAGGGCGGCACATGCGTGTCCCTGGTCTTGCCCTCGTCCTGATGCTCTGGAGCTCGGCGCTCGTCGCGCTCGAGGTGGAGGATCACAAGCGCTACCCGGGCGTCGGATCCGAGGTCGTCCGGGTCCTGTCGACCGCCGATCTCGCCGTCTTCGAGCCGTTCATCCGGAGGTTCCAGGCCCGCCACCCCGAGATCGGCATCGACTACACCGTGGCGTCGAGCGCGGAGCTCCACCGCGCGATCCGGGCGGGTGCTGCGTTCGATCTGGTCCTCTCCTCCGCGATGGATCTGCAGTTCCAGCTCGCCAATGACGGCTTCGCGCAAAGCTACGCCTCGGATGCCACAGCAGCGCTGCCCGACTGGGCACGATGGCGCGGTCTCGTCTTCGCGTTTACGTCCGAGCCGGCGGTCACCGTGGTCTCCACGGAAGCCTTCGCCGGGCTCCCGCGCCCAAGCACGCGGCAGGAGCTGATCTCGATCCTCCGCGACCACCCCGACCGGTTCCAGAGCGCCGTTGGCACCTACGATGTGCGCGTGAGCGGCCTCGGCTACCTCTTTGCAACCCAAGAGGCGCGCCACTCCGACGCCTATTGGCGGCTGACGGAGGTGTTGGGCCGCCTCGACCCCCAACTCTACTGCTGCTCCGCTCAGATGATCGACGCGGTCGCGCGCGGGGAGCTCGCGGTGGCCTACAACGTGCTCGGGAGCTACGCGGCCCAACGCCTTGCGGCACCCGGCGGCGCAGGGATGGAGATCCTGGAGCTCGAGGACTTCGCCAACGTGATGCTCCGAACAGCGCTGATCCCTGCCACCGCCCAAAGCACCGAGGCCGCCGGCACGCTCCTCGATGCACTCCTACGCGAGGGCCTTCGCGAGACGCAAGGCAGCCTTGTCCTGCCCCCTCTCGGCGGCGCGTCCGATGATGCCCGCCTCAGCTTCGGCCCGATCCGCCTCGGCCCTGCGCTGATGGTCTATCTCGACCGCCTCAACCGACGCGCCTTCCTCGAAAGCTGGGAGAGCGCGATGGAGCAGAACTAGACATGCGAGCCTCGATCGCGGCCGCATCCAGGCCCATCGCCGGGCATGACATCGCCAGCGATGAGGGTTCGCCCGTGACAAGCGCACGGCCTGCCGTACACTCAGCGGCCAGCATAGCCGCGAAAGACCGGAGATCTCGAACATGCGAAGGGCCGCCATCATGCCTGAGCCTGAGCGCGTCGGTTGGGGTGGCGAGCGGCCGGCACACCTCACGCAGCGCAACCGGATCGAGAGAGCCCCGACCGTCTTTGCCCGGACCCAACGGATGCCGTCGCGAGGTGACGCGGGGCCGATGCGCCATGTGGGCTGAACGCACTCGCTCCAACCCACTGCCCGGGACACGCATTCGGCCATGGTAGCAGGCCTCGAGATCCGTCCCCTCGCACCGGGCGAAATTGCCGCCGCACTCGACGAGCTGGCGGCGCTCAGGATCGCGGTCTTTCGTGCGTATCCCTACCTCTACGAGGGGTCGGCCGAGTATGAACGGACCTATCTCCGGGCCTATGCGGAGAGCCCGGAGGCCACTGTGGTTCTCGTGCGCGATGGGGACCGTGCGGTCGGTGCCGCGACCGCGGCCCCGATGGAGGATCACGCCGATGCCTTCGCCGCACCGCTTTTGGCCGCAGGCCACCGGCTGGAGGAGATCTACTATTGCGGCGAGTCCGTCCTGTTGCCGGACTATCGTGGGCGCGGCATAGGTCACGTGTTCTTTGACCAGCGCGAGGCACGGGCACGCGCGCTCGGCCGGCGGTTCAGCGCATTTTGCGCCGTGGTCCGGCCGCCCGACCACCCCGCACGCCCGTTAGACCACCGCCCGCTCGATCCGTTTTGGGAGGCACGGGGGTACCG
>JBCCWM010000512.1:0-3008 GCA_039193505.1 Pseudomonadota bacterium
GCCCGCGAAGAGATCGACCGATGGCGCCACCGCTCCAACGCCGAGCGCCCGCGCTCGGCGCTCGGACACTATCCCCAACGGAGGTCCCGACCCAAACCACCGCGCCAGCGCCTGAGCGCCCTTGCGGTCTCCACGCTCTCGATTAACACCCAAACCCAACCAGACGCTGCCAGATCAAACCGGACCTCATCGGGGGAAGTTCAACCTGATCGCTGACACACCGCCCGTCCTCAAAGGTCGAAGTCAGATCGACCCTGACAAGACGGGCGGCCTGTCGCGGCGGCGCGTAGAAAGGGTAGAGGGCAATCTCGACGGAGGACCGACCGCTCCGCAGGGTATTGAGAAGGAGGTCGAAACGGGCGCGCGTCCCCAGAGTGTAGTCCCGAAGATGGGCGCCGGAGCGCCGGAAGGGTCCGAATTCCCTCAGCTCCACGATCTGCCAGACCGGGCGGTTCCCGCGCATGTAGGACTCGACGTTAACCTCCCGCATTCTAAGGCCGAGATCCGCGATCTCCTCGACATGGCCCGTCGTGGGCGTGATGGCTTTACCCTGAGGCTGCGCGGCCTGCGCGCGCGGACGGTCTCGCTCAAGGCGGGGCTGGTTGTGGTCTGTAATCGCCGTCCCGATCTCTGCAGGGCCGAGACTCGCCTTGGCGAGCTGATAGATCTCGGCAAAGCAGGTCAGGGTGGCCGCCCGCGCACGCTTCGCCCTGAGTTGGCCGAGCGCATCGCGGATGCAATGGCGGGCGTCGATCTCAGCGAAGGCGGCGTCGAAGAAAGCGTAATAGATCGCAGCACGGGCGGACGCGACGGCGGCATCGTCTTCAATCGCAGTCTTTTCCTCGATCCAGCCACATTCCGGGAGAGGCCCGATAAACGGGGACACGATTTCTCCCATGCCGTGGACACCCAGTCCCTCCATATCCACGGCCTGAGTGAAGGATTGACCTCCAACCCGGTGGCCAAGCGCCATGATGCGGGCCCGATCCCACTCGAGGAAACGGTCTGGCTCACCGACGAGGTGATCGCCGGGCTCAACGCCCGCTTCCCAAGCCGGCGACCACTCCAGAACTGCGGTGACGATGAAGGACCGGAACGGATGGCCTTTGCCCGTGGCCTCGCTGCACTTTATCCCCGTGCCCTGAGCGACAACCTCCTCCTCAGCCGCAGAGACGGAGGCGACAGCACAATGGATCTCACCGAGAAGGGCGCCCAGGGCGCGACGCGTCAGAAACACGCCCGTGCCTCCCCTGGCAGGCGCGGGCCTGACGCGAGCGTCAAATAGACCATAGGCCGCGTGAAGGAGCTTTCGAGCCGGGTCATGAGCTCTTCGCTCGAGTGCGCGGCGATGGCGGTGTCGAGGCAACGATAGAGGCTGCGCGCGGCATCCGCGCTTCCGACCTCGACGCGCGGATAGCCCGGCAGGGCCTGGGCACGGGCGCTCAGAAAGCGCCGGGGGGCGCCCGACTTCGCTTGCACAGAGGCTCGGTTGTCGAGGAACGCGTTGAGGTTCTCGAAGAGATGGAAGGCTGCAGCACTGCCACAGGGCAGCTGTGCAAGGTCGTTCTCTGCGTCGGTCCCCATGGACCGTTAGACCTGCGCGCCAGAGATCGCGGAGCGGCGCTGCTCGGCCGTCGACAGCACCCGGTTGGCATCGGCAAGAAATCGTGCGGTGTGGCGCGCAACAACGGGCCTGTCCGCCGGTGCGACCGGAGCATCCGGATTGAGCGAAACCATTTGCAGCATGCGCCATTGCTCGTCGGTGCGCCCCTGGCAGGCGGTGCCGTAGCGCTGATGCAGCGACAGACTACAGAGCAGCGCACGAAACACGAGGGTGTCGTTTGGCGGGCCATGGCGCTGGCCGCGGCGCAGGCGCTCGAACCGGCCCAGAACGGCATCGCGGCCGACATCGCTCAACCGGCACACATCATAGGCTGAGCACGCCGCGCATTCCACGTTCTCCGCCGCACGGCGACCCTTGGCATCGAGCAGCTAATCCGCCGCCGAGGCGCCATTTTGCAGGCCCCGCAAAATGCCTTTAGCGGCCGCGGCCAGAGCGCACACGCGGCGGGATCTGGTGGACTGCCTCCAACGCTTGGAGCCCTTGTGAGCGGGCGGCGATGATGGCGTCGGGGTTTGCGCGCCGGATGAAGGGCTTGGGGCTGTCGTTGTGCTCGGCGACGAAGCGGTTGATGGCGGCCTGGAGCTCGGCGACGGACCGGAACACGCCGTGCTTCAGGCGCCGACGGGTGAGCTTTCCGAAGACGCCCTCTACGGCATTCAGCCAGGAGCTGGATGTGGGCGTGACGTGAAAGGTCCATCGCGGGTGGCGCGCGAGCCAGGCCCGCACCTTTTCGTGCTTGTGGGCTGCATACTTGTCGAGGATCACGTGGACGACCTTGCCAGCCGGGATCGCGCGCTCGAGGGCATTGAGAAAGCGAATGAACTCCCGATGGTGGTGGCGCTGCATGTTGCGTCCCAAGACCTCGCCGGTCAGGATATTCAGCGCGGCGGAGAGGGTGGTCGTGCCGTTGCGCTTGTAGTCGTGTGTCGTGGTTGCGCCGCATCCCTTCTTCAACGGCAGGCCGGGCTGGGTTCGGTCGAGCGCCTGACTCTGGGACTTCTCGTCGAGGCTGAGCACGACGGCGTGCATAGGCGGCGCGACGTCGAACCCGACGATGGCGTGCAGCGTCTCGGCGAAGGCGTTCGCAAGCTCACCGTTGGAGAGTGTGACGTGGCGCCAGCGATGCCGCGCGAGGCCGTTCGTCGGGAAATCGATCCACTGGATCGATTTCCCATTCTCCTCACCCTTCCAGATGCCCTGCACTGTCAAGACGGAGAGGCCGGCCGCCTTGGCCATCGCGCGCGCCGTCCGGTGCGCGACCTCGTGCGGCGGCGGCTGCAGTGTCGTCGCCACGACCCTTGCCGCACGGTCGTCCGGAACCGGAGGCTTGCCGGGCGGGCGCGTCTTATCGCTCAGCAGGCCATCGACGCCCTCCGTCATGAAC
>JBCCWM010000513.1:0-2992 GCA_039193505.1 Pseudomonadota bacterium
GAGCCCTTTTCGCGGAGGATGAACGAACCGTATCCCCGGAGCGTCCAATGGCCGATCACATGTCCGAAAGCCCGCCAGGCGCGCCCGACATCGGCCGGTCCGCCGACAAAACGCGCGCGGTCGGTCGCGAGGAACGCCTCCCAGGCGGGCCAGTCTCGCGCTTCGGGACGGTGGAGCGTCAGACGCGGGGTCTCGAGGGTGTCCGTCATGTGGGCCCCGGGTGACGCCACACCGTCATCTCGCCGTAGGTCTCGTGGGTGAAGAGGCGTTCCGGCGCGCAGCCGAGCCGGCGGGCAAGGGTTTGTGAACGGGTGTTGCCCTCTACAACGAGGCTGATCGCGGTGTGCCATCCAAGAGTGGTGTAGGCGTAGCTGCGCGCGGCTGTCGCGGCCTCGAAGGCAATGCCGCGCCCCTCCGCGCCTGAGAAGACGGTCCAGGCGATCTCGGGCTCGGGCCAGCCCTCTGGATAGTAGGGTCCGACAAAGCCGACGCCTGACGGACCGCCCTTTTCGTCGATGGCCCAGCGCCCGAAGCCGCGCAGGCTCCAATGCCCGATCATTCCGCAGAGGCGGCGCCAGGCCTCGGCCCGGTCGAACGGACCTCCGACGCCTTCGGTTCGCCCGCCGGCCCCGAAGAGGGCCAGCGCATCGAGATCCTCGAGCGCGGGGGCGCGCAGGATCAGACGTTCGGTCTCGAGCGTTGGGATCTCGTCCGGGCGGGCGCGCGTGACGGCGGTCATTTCTTTTTGCCGAAGCCTGACAGGCCCGGGGGCAGCGCCGGTCCGCCGAGCCCGGGGAGGGGAGGCGGCGCCCCAGGGGCCCCGGGCAGGCCGGGACCGCCTGGGACGCCGCCGGGCATGCCTGCCGGCATGCCCCCGCCCTTGCCGAACATCGAGGCGAGGGCCCCTTGGAGGCCGCGCTTGCCGCCCATCTTGCCCATTTTCTTCATCATATCCGACATCTGTCGGTGCATTTTGAGGAGCTTGTTGAGATCGGAGACATCCTGGCCCGCGCCCTTGGCGATCCGCTTCTTGCGGGAGGCCTGGAGGATTTGGGGGGCCGCGCGCTCCTTCTTGGTCATCGACTGGATGAGGGCGATCTGGCGTTTGAGGATCGTGTCGTCGAAGCCCGCCTTCTCGATGTCTTTGGCCATTTTGCCCATGCCCGGCATCATCGACATCATGCCCTGCATGCCGCCCATCTTGATCATCTGCTCGAGCTGGGAGCGCAGGTCGTTCATGTTGAACTGGCCCTTCTGGAACCGCTTCATCATACGCTCGGCCTGTTCGGCCTCGAGCGTCTCCTGCGCCTTTTCCACGAGGCTGACGATGTCGCCCATCCCGAGGATGCGGCCCGCCACACGCTCGGCGTGGAACGGCTCGAGCGCGTCCATTTTCTCGCCGGTGCCCACGAATTTGATCGGCTTGCCGGTGACGGCGCGCATCGAGAGCGCGGCGCCGCCGCGGCCGTCGCCGTCCATCCTGGTGAGCACGACGCCCGAGATGCCGATGCGCCCATCGAAGTTCTCGGCCGTCGCCACTGCGTCCTGGCCGGTGAGGCCATCGACGACCAGAAGGGTCTCGTGGGGAGACGTGGCGTCGCGGACGGCTGCCACTTCGGCCATCAGGGCGTCATCGATCGAGAGGCGGCCGGCGGTGTCGAGCATGTAGACGTCATACCCGCCGAGGGTCGCCTGGCTCTTGGCGCGTTTGGCGATCGCCACCGCATCTTGGCTCGGGACGATCGGCAATGTGTCGATGCCGGTTTGGAGGCCGAGGGTTGCAAGCTGCTCCATCGCCGCGGGGCGCTGGGTGTCGAGCGAGGCCATGAGGACGCGCTTGCCCTGCCGCTCAGAGAGGTGGCGGGCGAGTTTGGCGGTCGTCGTCGTTTTGCCGGAGCCCTGGAGGCCCACCATCAGAACCGGCGCAGGCGGTGTGTCGACGCGGAGCGTGTCTGTGTCGCCGTCATCGCCGGCGAGCACATGGACGAGCTCGTCATGGACGATCTTCACGACCTGTTGGCCCGGCGTGACGGAGCGTGTCACCGCCTGGCCGGTGGCCTTTGCCTGGACGGCCTTTACGAAGTTGCGCGCCACAGGCAGGGAGACGTCTGCCTCGAGGAGAGCCACGCGCACTTCGCGGAGCGCTGTCGAGACGTCGGCCTCGCTGAGCGCGCCCTGTTTGGTCAGCCGGTCAAGGACGCCTCCCAAGCGATCTGACAGGGCTTCGAACATTCAACTCTCCGCTCTGGTCCATGGGACCGGGTTCGGGGCCGCCATCGGGCGACACAAATGCACAGCGTCACCCGTGGGCGCACAGCGCTGACGGATGGCGATCCGGACAAAAGGACCGGACCGAAGGACATGACCCTTCGGAAGTTCTCTGCCGGTATCCCGAAGACCCGGCATTGTCAATCGAAGATGGGGGGGCGCCGGCGCAGCACGCCCGCGGGCCCGAGCGTTTTCGGACGCGCCGCATCGGTCTTGGTCGCCGGTGTGCTCGCGCGTTCGATGACGTTGTCGTCTCGGGGGTCGCGCGCAGACAAACGCTCAGTCCAGTCGGTGGACCGCTTGCACCTTTGCCCCAAAGCAGGCGGTGGTCCGTTCGACGGCGTTGGTCCAGGTGGGCTCGTGGATCACGGCCGGTCAGAGGGGCAGGGCGCTGTCGTCTTTGAGGACATCGAGAACCACGCTCGTCTCAGCACTTGCGATGGCGGGCTCGACGCGCAGAACCTCTGCCAGGAACGTGTTGAAGTGGCTCACATCCTCGCAGGCCACGCGGAGCGCGTAGTCGGCGCGGCCTGCCGTCGCGAAGCACTGCAGAATTTCCGGGCGCTCCGCGGCGATCTCTGCAAAGCGTTGATCGGCGCCCGGCGTGGCCCTCGACAGCGTCACAGCGACGAGCGCGCCAAAGCGCAGGCCAGCGCGCACCGGATCGACCTCCGCGCGGTAGCCCGTGATGACACCGCTGTCCTCAAGCGCCTGAACGCGCCGC
>JBCCWM010000514.1:0-2990 GCA_039193505.1 Pseudomonadota bacterium
ACGGGACATCCCCGCCGGAACGGTCGTGCATGTCGTGCGGGACACTGTTTCGTCGCACACGACACCGGATGCGATGCGCTGGCCGGACCGGACCCCGCGATGGACCGTCCACGTCACACCGACATCCGCGTCTTGGCCGAAGGCTGTCGAGGGTTTCCTCGCCAAGCTGCCCGAGCGCAGACAGAAGCGCGGTGTTTTCAAGTCAGTCGTCGATCTGCAAGCCGCGATGAACCGCGTCATCAACGACCACGACGAGACCGACGCAAACCCCTTCACATGGCACGCCGACCCAAACGAAATCATCGCCGCGAGACACAGAGGGGTCCAAATGTTGGGATCAATCCAATAGAGCATGCCACAATCCGGCCGTGTGCTGTGTCGTTTGAGGGTGACGCGCAGCGACGTTGGCGCGCGTCCGCCCTTCATTGCAAGTCACGCAGTGGATGCTTGCCGATGACGCAGACTGCCCCTTTTGGTTGGCTGCGCAACGGGGCGCGGGCGGAGGAGGAGGGTCACGGTTGTCGCGCCAAGTCCCCAAGCGACAGGTGTTGGCCTTTGGTCCTCAGGCGCGACGTCTTCGGCGTCCCTCTCGCGGCGGGGCGTCATCGCCGGTCGGTTTGTTGGCCCGAATCCACGCCGCACCGTGGGCATCGTGGTTCATCAACAGATTGGCGGCGCGGATCGCCTCCATCTCCTGGGGACGGACCGGGTTCATGATGGCGGAGGTCATGCCGGAGGCAATCGCCATGGGGAGGAAGGCAGCATTGACGCCGTGCCGGTTCGGCAGCCCGAAGGAGACGTTTGACGCGCCGCAGGTGGTGTTGACCCGAAGCTCCTCGCGCAGCCGCCTGACCAGCGCGAAGACCTGCTGGCCCGCAGTCGCCATAGCGCCCACCGGCATCACCAGGGGATCGACCACGATGTCGTGGGACGGGATGCCGAAATCCGCCGCACGTTCGACGATCTTTTTTGCGACGGCAAAGCGCACATCGGGGTCTTCGGAGATGCCCGTGTCGTCGTTTGAAATTGCAACCACCGGGACCGTGTATTTTTTGACGAGCGGTAGGATGGCCTCCAAGCGCTCCTCCTCGCCCGTGACGGAGTTGAGGAGGGGGCGGCCGCGGCAGACCTCGAGCCCGGCCTCGAGCGCGGCCGGCACGGAGCTGTCTATGGCCAGTGGAATGTCGACCAGATCTTGGACGAGTTCGATCATCCGGCGCATCAGCGGCGGTTCGGTCTCGTTGGGGTTGGGGTTAGAGTTGTAGACGACGCCCGCATTGACATCGAGCATCGTCGCCCCTGCGGCAACTTGCTCGAGAGCGTCGCGCTCGACCGTTGAAAAGTCCTCGGCCTCCAGTTCGGCGGCGAGTTTCTTGCGCCCCGTGGGGTTGATCCGCTCCCCGATCACGCAAAACGGGTGGTCGAACCCGATCAGCGCGGTTTTGCTCGCAGACTGCACGATTGTCTCGGTCATAAGGGCCTCAGCTGGCGTGGCGCTCTGGGAAGCCGGCAAGCCGCGCCCAGAGGAGGGGATCGTCGAAATCTGCAAGTGTGGCATGCACGCCCACGCTGCGGAGCGTCGCATCGTCGAGGCCTGTGCGCATACCGAAGGTGTAGGCGCCTGAAGCGACGGCCGCGCGGGCGCCGGAGCGGCTGTCTTCGAAGGCGATCGATCGCGACGGCGTCGTGCCGAGGCGCTGCATCGCCTCCTGATAGGGCAGGGGGTCTGGTTTCGGCCTGGCGCATTCCTCGCCGATGATGACGGTCTCGAAGCGGTGCGACAGGTCGAGCGCACCGAGCATCGCCTCCGCGTTCGAGCGCGGCGCGTTGGTCACGACGGCAACCCTCACGCCCTCAGCCTCCGCCCAGTCCAGGAGGCGCCTCGTGCCCGGCGTCGGTTCGAGACCTGCAGAAAGCTGTGCGCGGAAGGCTGCCTCTTTGGCGTCGGCGAGCGCCTGATGCTCCGCGTCTCGTCCGGGGAAGAGGCGCGGCATGATCAGCGCATTCGGCTGGCCCATGATCTCGGTCTTGTACTCGTCGAGGCTCAGAGCGCGTCCGGTGCCGGCCAGGATATCGTGGAAGACCGCGAAATGGAGGCTGTCGGTGTCAACGAGCGTGCCGTCGAGATCGAAGAGGAGCGCCGAGGTCATGCGTGGGAGGCGTGCTGCCCGTCCATGTCTCTGGCAGAGGTCAGAAACTCCGCCGACGCTGTGATGCCGCCGAGCGGAAAGAAATGGATCGCCTCGATCCGGCTCGCGGGTCCGCGTGCCGCCGCGATCTCGGCGAGGAGAGCCTCCGGCGTGAACGGCATCAGGAGCTTTGAGAGATCGGCAGCGCGGCGCTGCAGGACGCGGATCGATGGCCCCACACCGCAGGCCATTGCATATTTGATCAGGGTCTGGAGCTTCGCGGGGCCCGCGACACCGAGGTGGATCGGCAAATCAACGCCCGCGTCCGCCAGCCGGTCCGCCCAGTCGAGAGCCGGCCGCGCCTCGAAGGCAAATTGCGTGACGAGTGCCATCTGCGCGCCGGTCCGCTCAGCGAACCCGGCTTTCCAGCGAGCGGCGGCCATCGCAGCGGTCTCACCACCATCCGGATCGATGTCGCGGTTTCCTTCGGGGTGGCCAGCGATGTGCAGCCGGGTGTAGCCCAGTTTGTCAAAGAGCCCGGTCTCAAGAAGCTCCATCGACGAGGAAAACGGCCCGCGGATCTCGGGCGCGCCGCCCGCAAGGACGAGGGCACCGGTCGCGCCGACGTCGCGGTAGCGGCGGAGCCACGTGTCGAGCGCGTCGTGGCTAGGCACGGACCGAGCCGGCACATGGGGCATCACCGGGAACCCCTCGCGCGAGATCCGCTCAACCGTCGCCACCATGTCGTCGATCGGCGTCCCGTCGATATGCGCGACATAGATGCGCGTGCCCTCGGGCAGGAGTGCGCGGACATCGCGGATCTTGGCTGCCGTGCGCGGCATCACCTCGATGGACGCGCCG
>JBCCWM010000515.1:0-2943 GCA_039193505.1 Pseudomonadota bacterium
GATCTCCTCAGAACTGTCATCGAAGGGACGGAAGTGTCATGAAAGACGAAAGCGCCACCCTTCTTGACGTCGCCAATGCCGAGGCAATCGAGGCCTACGCGGAGGAACGGCGGTCGCTCATCCGGACGTTCGTCGACACCGAACCCGACTACTACATCGAGAACTTCGACCGGATCGGCGCCAGCGCACGCTTCACACCGACCTTCAACCGGGCGGCGGGCCTTCTCGGCCCGATCTGGTTTGGCGCGCGCGGCCTCTGGTCCTGGGCGCTGCCGTTTCTGATCATCGAAACGCTTGCCATCGTGCAAATCGCCCGCGGCCTCTTCGGCGATCTTGGGGCGGATGCGATGGCGCGGATTGCCTCCATCGAAGACACACTGGACCTCCGCCGCCAACAGTTGGCAGCCGCGATCGAAAGCGGATCGGACCGGGTCGACGCGCTCCAACGCCTTGTCGATTCCCTCGAGGGAAACATCGACGGGATCCGGGCCGAGGCGGAGGCCGTTGCCGCTCAGGGCATCTGGATCGCGCTCGCCGGCGTCGTCCTTCTGATCGTGATCAAACTCGTGCAGGCCACCGTTGCCAACTGGGCGCTCGAGCGGCGGTTTTCCGAGTGGATGTCGGACCGCACCATCCGGGCGGGCATGCCGCAGAGCCAGATCGCCTTCAGCGCAGCCTTTATGGCGGTGATCGTGCTGACCTCCGTGATCCATTACAGCTTCCCGGGCCGTTTTGCGATCCTCTACGACTTCCCGACGGACCCCGAGATCCGTCTGGTCAGCATCCGGTCCGTCGAAGCCTTCTTCAACTGGGCCGTCCTGACCGGCGAGGCGTTCTTTGACGGGATCACCTATGGCATTCGCTTGATCCTCGATGCGCTGGAGCTTGTTTTCGTCAGCACGCCCTGGATCGTGGTCGCGAGCCTGATCGTTTTGCTCACCTGGCTGACAGCGGGGGTGCGGACGGCGATCTACTCGGCCGCATTCCTCTCCTATATGGGCCTTCTCGGCTTTTGGGAGAAGGCAATGACGACGCTTGCCCTCCTCGGAACCGCAGCGTGCCTCTCGATTGTGATCGGCATCCCGCTCGGCATGTTTGCTGCGCGGCGGCCCAGGTTCTATTCGGCGATCCAACCGATCATGGACTTCATGCAGACGATGCCAGCCTTCGTCTTCATGATCCCCGTCATCGCGTTTTTCGGCACCGGCAAACCCGCCGCCGTCGTCACAACGATGATCTTCGGCGGCACGCCCGTGGTGCGCCTGACGGTGCTTGGCCTGCGCGGTGTGCCCGAGAGCGTGCGGGAGGCCGCGATCGCCTTCGGGGCAACGAAGTGGTATCTCCTCACCCGGGTCGATCTTCCGCTCGCGAGCCCTTCGATCCGAGCGGGCATCAATCAGACGATCATGCTGTCGCTCGCGATGGTCGTTGTGGCCTCGCTGATCGGCGCGAAGGGCCTCGGGGAGGATGTGCTCGAGGCGCTGCAATACGCCAATGTCGGGCAGGGGATCCTCGCGGGCTTTGCGATCCTCTTCTGCGCGATGATCCTCGACCGGATCGTGCAGGGCGCGCGCAAGTAGCGCGCCCGACAAGTCTCAGGCGCGGATCCGCTCGTTCTTCGGGTCCCAGAACGGCATCTGGCTGACAGTCGCCGGGCACATCTCGCCGAAGATGTCGACCTGGAGATCCGTTCCAGGCGTCGCGAGGTCCGAGCGCAGCATGCCGATGGCGATCGAGGCGCCGACCCGGTGCCCCCAGGCGCCGCTGGTGACCTCGCCCACGTGAATGCCATCTTTCCAGAGGTTGGCCATGTAGGGCGCGTCTGCCGTCTGCGCCTCCACGACGAGGCCCACCGCGCGCCGCGCTGTGCCCTGGTCCTTCTCGGAGAGGATGACCTCGCGCCCTGGGAAGGACGTGTTCTTGGTCGCGTCCACAAACCGGCCGAGCCCCGACTCGATGAGCCCGTAATCTGTCGAGAGATCACCCTTCCACGCGCGATAGCCTTTCTCGATCCGGAGCGAGTCGAGCGCAAACATCCCAAAGGGACGCGCCCCGGCACCGGCGACGGCCGCCCAGATCGCCGGCACGTTCTCGGGCGCGGTGTGCACCTCCCAGCCAAGTTCGCCCGCAAACGACACCCGGAGGAGGAGCGCTGGCCGGCCGCAGACGGTCGCGTCCTGCGCGCTCAGCCACGGCAGGGAGAGATCGGCATCCGTGAGGGGCGCGAGGATGTCGCGGGATGCGGGCCCGGTCACGAGCAGACATTCGTAGTCCGCCGTCACGTCGCGAACCTCGACCCCCTCGGGCAGCTCAGCGGTCAGAAGATCGCGGTCGTGCCACTCAGCGGCGGCGGCGGTGACCAGCCAGATCTCGTCATCGGATCTCGGGATCACGGTCATCTCGGTCACGACCCGCCCCCGCGTGTCCGGGAAGTAGGCGAGACCCACGCGCCCGGGTTTTGGCAGGCGCGAGGCCGTCAGCCCGTCGAGATGCGCCCGCGCGCCCCCGCCCGTCACGGCAAAGCGGCTGAAGCCCGGCAGCGACAGGATCCCGCAATGGTCGCGGACCGCTTCACACTCCGCGCCGACGCGCGCGCGCCAGGGGCCGTCCCGCTCCCAGGTGAGCGTCGCTTCTTCGGACGTGTCGTCGCCCGGCTGGGCAAACCAGTTTGCCCGCTCCCACCCGTTGATGACGCCGAAGACGGCGCCCGCGTCTTTCAGCCGGTCGTGCACGGCGGACACTTTCCGGTCCCGCGCGGCGGGCCAGGTGTGGTGGGGGAAGTGCATGGCGTATTCGTGCCCGTAGACCTCCAGCCCCTTGGCCACGCAATAGTCGTGATCGGCAAAGGCCGTGAAGCGCCGCGGGTCGCAGGACCACATGTCCCACTCCGTCTGCCCCTCGGTGATCCACTCCGCGAGGACTTTGCCCGCGCCGCCCGCTTGC
>JBCCWM010000516.1:0-2942 GCA_039193505.1 Pseudomonadota bacterium
CAACATCTGCACCGACGAGCCGCCGGGGATCACAGCCTTGAGATTGTCCCAGCCCCCGCGCACACCGCCGCAATGGCGGTCAAGGAGCTCGCGGAGGGGGATCGACATCTCCTCCTCCACCACGCAGGGGCGGTTGACGTGACCCGAGATCGCAAAGACCTTGGTGCCCGCGTTGTTTGGCCGGCCGAAGCTTGCAAACCAATCCGCCCCGCGGCGGAGGATGGTTGGGACGACGGCGATCGACTCGACATTGTTCACGGTCGTCGGACACCCGTAGAGGCCCGTGTTCGCCGGGAAGGGCGGCTTCAGGCGCGGCATGCCCTTCTTGCCCTCGAGGCTTTCGAGAAGCGCTGTCTCCTCGCCGCAGATATAGGCACCCGCTCCGTGGTGGAGATAGAGGTCGAAATCCCAGCCCGACCCGGCTGCGTTTTGCCCGAGAAGACCCGCGTCATAGCATTCATCAATGGCGATCTGCAGAGCCTCACGCTCGCGGATGTACTCGCCCCGGATGTAGATGTAGCAGGCGTGAGCGTTCATCGCGAACGAGGCGATCAGGCACCCTTCGATCAGCGTGTGCGGATCGTGGCGCATGATCTCCCGGTCCTTGCAGGTCCCGGGCTCCGATTCGTCTGCGTTTACAACCAGATAGTGCGGGCGCCCATCGCTCTCCTTCGGCATGAAGGACCACTTGAGCCCCGTCGGGAACCCCGCGCCGCCCCGGCCCCGGAGACCGGAGGCCTTGACCTTCTCGATAAGGGTCTCGCGGCCCTCCTGGATCAGCTTCGCCGTTCCGTCCCAATGCCCACGCGCCTGCGCGCCCTTAAGGCTGCGGTCATGCATGCCATAGAGGTTCGTGAAGATGCGGTCCTGGTCAGCGAGCATTGCGTCCTCATCGGTGGCTCGCGGCACTATCGCCCTCTTCGCAAGCGACAACCATGCGAAAAATGCGCCCGATTGTCAGGGATAAAGGCTCAGCCGTCGCGCCGGGCGAGCCAGATGCGGAAGAGCACGATCATCGCCCATGCGAGCGCTCCGAGACAGGCGAGGTCGATCAGGAAGGCGTAGCGCACCGGCACGCCAAGAAGACCGCCCACCGCACTGGCCAGCATCCAGAGCAGAAAGGCCGCCACGATGACGATGGCGGCCTGCCGTGCCTGTTTGCTCTGCTCCGCGGGTGTCACGCGGCGCTCGGGAGGTCAGTTGTAGACGTCGCCATCCGCGACCCGCTCCGAAAACTCTGTCGAGCCGCCCCCGGCGAGCACCTTCGCCTGGGAGACCCAATTGTCCCGGCTCACCCGGCCCTTGAAGCCCTCCAGGTTGGCGTCGACCCAGGCCACCTCATCCGGCGTCCAGTTGGCCACCTGGTCGAAATGATAAAATCCGAGGCCGTGCAGCATGCCCTCCAGCTTCGGACCCACCCCCTTGATCTGCTTGAGATCGTCTGGACCGCCCTCTCTCGCCGCCTCGAGGACCATCGGCTTCACGCCCTCATCGGTCCCTTCAACGACGCCGTCCTTGTCATAATCGCCCTCCGCAAACGACGCCGGAGCGTCGGCAGCGCCCTCATAGCGCCACTCGCCCCCGCGCTCCGAGAGCTCCGCCTCGCCCGGAAGGATCGTGCCTGTCGCGACGCCCGCGGTCGCTGCCGTCGGCACGGTCGGTGCGACGGGCGGCGGGGCGTTGATCGACTTGGCTTCCGGCGCGGGCGCGGCGTCGATGTTGCCCGGCCCCTTGGGCGGGGTCAGGACGCCGCAGAGGTTCTGAGACAGGAGCCAGGCCCCGAGCACGGCAACCGCGCCCCCCAGGAACACGGTCGCGTTCCAGCCAAACCCCCCGACCTGTCGGAGAAGGGCGGCAAACAGAACCGCGCCCAGCACGGCAATGACGCTGCAAATGACAGTGCAGGTCCAGTCACGATCGGATGTCTTCTCGGTGGCCATGCGTGGGTTCTCCCGCTCTCTGCTATCCAGAACCGCGCGGCCCGAGCGCGGCCCCCCCTACCGCAAGCCTCAGTCTCGCGACAAAAGCGTTCGGGCTTGCTCTTTCCAGTTATCACGGCTCGCGCGGCCCTTGAACCCTTCGAGATGGCTGTCGATCCACGCGAGTTCCGCCTCGCTCCACGAAGCGATCTGCGCCAGGTGAAAAATCCCTAGGGAGTGCAACAGGGTCTCGAGCTTCGGCCCGACCCCTTTGATTGCAGTCAAGTCGTCCGGTGTCCCGCCGTGGGGGGCGTCGAGCGCCTCGGGACGGATCGCGGCCACCTCTTGTGTGGCCTCTGCGATTTTGAGCGCGGGCCCGGTGATCCGGGCAATCGTGTCGCCCCGCCTGCGCGCGAGGTCTTTCGAGGCGTTGACCTCATGGCCGCCCGCCCGATCGTGAAGCGATGTGAGCCCGCCCTCGGGCTCGGACGCAAACCGGCCCTTGCGACTGCCGGGCGCGGGCACCTCCCCCCGAGCGAGACCGTCGAGGATCTCGGCAAAGCTCTCACGGTCGAGATCCTCAAAATAGTCCTTGCCGATCTGGACCATCGGCGCGTTCGAACAGGCGCCGAGGCACTCGACCTCCTCCCAGGAAAACCGCCCATCCGATGAGATCTCGTGCGGGCGGCGTGCGATCTTGTCCTTGCAGACCGAGACCAAGTCCTCCGCGCCGCAAATCATGCAGGAGGTCGTTCCGCAGACCTGGATATGGGCGACGCTCCCGACGGGCTGGAGCTGGAACATGAAGTAGAACGACGCGACCTCGAGCACGCGAATGGAGGCCATGCCGAGCATCTCTGCCACCGCCTCGATCGCCGGCTTCGTCACCCACCCCTCCTGCTCCTGCGCGCGCCAGAGGAGCGGGATCACGGCGCTCGCCTGCCGCCCATCGGGATACTTGGCGATCTGCGCCTCGGCCCAGGCAAGGTTCCCTGGCGTGAAGGCGAACGTGTCGGGTTGCTC
>JBCCWM010000517.1:0-2921 GCA_039193505.1 Pseudomonadota bacterium
GCTCCGTCCGCGATCACGGAGCGGATCCGGCCGCCGGCGGCCTCGACCAGAGGGCCTGCCATGGCGGCGTCCGAGATGTCGCTGTCGGTGAGGAGGTGAGACAGGATCACGCCGGTGCCGGCATCGACGCCGATGTGCACCCCCTCCAATCGCGCCGTTTTTCACAGCGCTTGGCCCGCGCCCACTCCCCGGGCCCGAAAAACTTCAGCCCGGCGCTGTCCAGCACGAGGTCGACCGGAGCCGTGCGCCCGGGCGCAGGCATGTGGAGGGCCCCCGTGCGCCGGCGGCGGGCAAGCGCTGTGTAATCGGGGACCGGCAGATCGAGGTCCATGAGCATCTGGATCGACCGCGCAAACCCCTCTGCGGCCTTGGTGCATCGCGACGCCCAGGGTTGTATGAGGCGCCTGCCTTCAGCGACCAAGGACCCCGCCCATGCCCTTCAAGCACAACGACCCGCACCGGGATCACATTCCGCGGGCCCGCTATAAGGTCACGAACTGGGCGGAGTGTGAGTGAGGGCTTGTCCGGCGCGGCGACCTTCGGTTCTGGGTCTCGGACGACGCGCTCGAGGGCTGGATCGCGCCCTATCGAAAGACCCCGGGCGGCCAGCGCAAGTTCTCGAACGTGGCGATCGAGGCGACGCTCATCCTCGGCACCGCGTTCAAGCTGCCGCTTCGGCAAAGGGAAGGGTTCGTGCGGGGCTTGATGGGGCTGCTTGGGCTTGAGGTGCCGGTGCCGGACCACTCGACGCTCGTCCGTCGCCGGAGGACTTTGCAGTGGACCTGCAAGCTCCCGGGCGCACAAATCCGGTCGACCTGGTGCTCGGTTCTACGGGTCTCAAGGTCTTCGGCCCCGGAGAGTGGGCGCGGAAGAAGCACGGCGAAAAACGCCGCTCAAGGCGGGAGTTGCACATCGGCGTCGACGCCAGGACGGGTGAGATCCTGGCGCAGGTCTTGACCGACGAGGACACCTCCGACCAGGCCGTGGCAGGCGAGCTTGTCGCCAGCGCCGGCGGCCGGATCCGAACCGTGATCACGGTCGAAGCTTGCGATCGCTGTATTGCTGCTCTGACGGCGTGCGTGGTCGTGGCGCTGCCATGACGAACTTGGCCCATAGCGCTTCCTTCCATTCCAACGAATAGATCGCACCATCAAACACTTAAGCACCTTGGTGCGACATTCGCTGTCTTTTGGAAGCGCACGGAACACACCATGCCGGAATTCAACGCTGAAGTCGTGTTCAATCGGCCCGATTTCCAATGCTTCTACAACCAAAATAATGTGCCACACTTCCACCTCTCTGAAGAGAACGTGATTTTCCGAAGCGATTACGATACAAGAAATGTCATTGTTGCTTTTATTGGTGAGGAGCCCTTTTGGTGAGCTTCAAGCGCAAGACGGCATCGCTGATCTGACCCACGCCGAACGGTTGGGCCTTCTCATTGATCGCGAAGCCACCAGCCGAGAGACCAAACGCTTCGAGAGCGGCATGCGGACCGCACGCCTGCGCCATGTCGGAGCTGCTCCAGAGGATGTTAATTACAAGACACGGCGTGGCCTGGACAAACCGCTCTTCCAGCAGCTCCTCACCGGCTAGTGGATAAGAGACAAACGCAACCTAGTGATGACCGGCCCCTTCGATGTCGGCAAAACTTGGTTGGCCTGTGCACTGGCACAAGCCGCCTGTCGGGACGGTATGACGGTGCTCTACAAACGGACACCTCGCATCTTCGGCGAGTTGGAACTCGCCCACGGCGATCGCCGCTTCCCACGCTTGTTCAAGGCGCTGACAAAAGCCCAACTGCTGATCCTCGACGACTGGGGCCCGGATCGCCTGAAAACCAGCCAACGCCGCGACCTCATGGAGATCGTCGAAGACAGGTATCAGGCGGGCGCGACCATCATCACCAGCCAACTGCCCGTAACTGCCCGTCTCGAACCGGCAAGGCGTCATCGGTGAGCCCACCTTTTCCGACGCCATCCTCGACCGCCTCGTGCACAACGCCTACCGGCTCGAACTCGAAGGCCAGTCCTTCAGAAAAAATGCCACCAAAACGCGTGACGAAGACACCCTCGAAGGATAGAGAAACCCTTGGGCCTCAAGACAACGCGCCACGATTGGCGGAACAGCCCGGAATCCGCACCCGGGCAACCGGGGTTCGGCAAAGATCCATGATATTATGCGAGCCGACGTGAACTTGACGAATTGTCTAGCGGCCGAACCACTGAAACCACCAAGACCAGCGCCGGTGGTGTCGCACCGAGAGGCCGAAAGTACGACCGCACGCACTGGTATCGCAAAGATGGCATAGCCCCTTGTAGAAAAGGAGTGGCCCATTCACGGCATTATGCTCGAAGAGGGCGGCTCCGATCAGGCGGGTAACAGACGCCCTGTCGGGGAAGAACCCCACGACGCTTCAATTTTTTGATCAGGCGCCCAATGGGGTTTGTCCTGTGCAGCTTGGTCCGATGCTGGCGAGAAAACGCTATGTAGGTCAGGACGTCGTGTTCGCTTTCGTCCATAAGATCCGCTGGTTTTGTCCAGCGTGAGCGGAGCTGGTCGGCGACGCGGTGCCAGGTTTCTCCGGCGGACGTTCGGTCGGGCTGATCGAACGCCTGCCGGATCGCGGCAGCTGCGACGGTGTGCTGACCGCGTGCGACATGTGCCAGAGCGTTCCGCATCCAGTGCATGCGGCAGCGCTGCCGTTCGCAAGCTCACCTTCGAACACACGCTCAACTCTCTTCGAGTTGAGCTCTAGGAGCTAAAAGTGCGCAACCCATACCAACGCTCATCGATCAAAACCCATGAGCCCGGTCGCGGGGTCCGATGGATATGATGCGCGAGGGGTGGTCGATGAGGTCGGTCCGGGACTGGCAGCAAGGATCGACGATGTCGTCTTAGGATGTGAAGACGCGGTTCGA
>JBCCWM010000518.1:0-2906 GCA_039193505.1 Pseudomonadota bacterium
CCCACCGCGGCGCGCCTGCGCCACACCGCACGACCCCAACGGTCAAAAAGGAACGACATAACCACGCCACAGCTCTACACAGACCAAACCCAAAGAGCAGCCGTCGCCCCGCGACCGAACCCGCAAATGAGCTTGGACACTCACGTTGAGATTGATTTTATCGGGACTTCACGGATCGACAACCGGCGCGCAACCATCGTCGCGGAGCATGCAAATTGGGGACGCGAGGCACCGGAAGGTTGGGTTTGGCACGATGTAGTAGGTGCATGTGCGATGTAGCTTGTCCCGCGATTAACGTTTGAGCGTTATCGAAATAGATGGGGCTTAAATACCTGCGTGATCCAATTGAACGAAACCGCTACAAAAGCGCCGTCACATCTTCGGCGGGTTCTTCTATCTCATCTGGCTCTGAAGTTTCGACATGATCTGCGGCCATATAGGACTCGTCTTTTGCCCAGTGGCCAAACCCCTTTAGGTGGACAGTACGATCCTGCATTCGCCACAACATCGTCTGTAGTCCTACGGGATGGTGGACCGCCGCCACCGCGTGGTCTGGTGGACTTGTTGGTGCATGACCGGCCTTGGGTTGACGGGGATGATCGCTTCTGGGGCCGGCGGACGGTATCCGAGGGCGCTGTGGGGCCTGACGGGGTTGTCGTGGCGCCGCCACTGTTCAATCAGGATCTGCGCCTCACGACGCGAGAAGATGATCTCGCTGGTCAGGAGATCGTTGCGAGTGCGCGCGTTGAACGGCTTGCAGTGGCCGTTCTCCCAGGGCGAGCCCGGTTCAATGAAGGCGGTCTTCGCGCCGATGGCCGCGATTCAGGTCCGCGCCGTCCGGGCCATGAATTCGCGGCCGGTGTCGGAACGGATGTGTTCCGTCGGTCCTCGGAGGATGAAGAGATCCGGGAGCGCGTCGACCATGTCCGTTGAGTTGAGCGTGCGTTCGACGCGGATCATCAGCGCCTCCTTGGTGTATTCATCACCCGCCAGTGTGCTCGAACCAATGGCGCCTCGATGGCTCGTTGTTGAGCGTCCGGAAAACGCGGTCGTCATGCGTCCGGTCCTGGACGAGGTCATCGGACCCGACATGGTTCGGCCGTTCCGGCCTGAGGCGGACACAGGAGCCGTCGTTGAGCCAGAGGCGCCCCGTCTTGGGGTGCTTATGCGGGAGCTTCGGCCCCTCGCGCCGCCGCTCGCCGGTGTCGCTCGGACCAATGGAGCGATAAGGCTCGCCGCTGCACCCGCTTCTGGTTCACCTGGCCCAGCCCGCGTTGTTCGAGCCACCCTGTGATCATGCGCCTGAGGGCGTTCGCGGGCAAGCGCCTCTCGGCCACTGGAGCGCCGGAGCGCCCGTTGTCCCGTGCCAGAGCGATGATGTCCTCGGTGAGGATGGGACGCCTTGGGTTGAGGGGAGCAAGGCTGCCCGAGCGTGCGTGCCCGGCGCGGCACCCGTCGTCCACGGAGCTCGGACCAGTGGCGCCGCAATGGACACCCGCCAAGCGTCTGCCGCACGCTCTCGATGCAATGTCGGCGGCGCGCGGGGTGAGCCGTTGAGAGGCCCCTTGATGGGGTGGATGGCTCCGGCTCCTGGCATCGCGATGTGCCGGGGTGGGAGGTGTTGAGCAGTCCACCGAAGGGCGCCATCTCTGGACCAGGTTACCAGCGCTGGCGTCGATCTGGCGAAGACCGTCTTTCAGGGTCACGGCGTCGGCACGGATGGGCTCCGGTGGTGCGGTGGCAGGTGCGCCGGAGCCAGGCGCTCTCCTTCTTTTCCCGGCTCGGGCCATGCCTGATCGGGATGGACACCGGTTCGGGTGCGCATCACCGGGCGCGAGAGCTCGCGTCTCTCGGGCACGAGGTGCGGCTGATGCCGGCGGCCCAGGTGAAGCCCTGCGTGAAGAGGGGCAAGGCCGACCGGGTGGATGCCGACGCAATCTGCGAGGGTCTGAAGCCGCTCGCGCAGCGATCCATCGATCCTGTGGATCGATGGAAGGCGCAAGACGATGCGGCCGAGGATGCGGCTCGTTCCGGTGAAGCTCGCCAAGCCGCAGGCGGGATGTCTCGATCGCAAGACCCGAGACGTCCGGATCCGGCAGCGGACTGAGACCGTCAACGCCATCCGTGCGCATCCACTGACCGGCAGGGCATTGCGCAGCACTGTCCCGAGAGGGTGTCAGAGGTCGGCATCGCCGTGGCCAAGGGCATCCACAACGTCGATCGGCTCCTTGCTGCGGCGAAGGACACACCCGAAGCGGCACAGCCCGCCCTGGATCCGCTGGCTGGCCAGCTGCGGGAACTTCGGACCCGGATCGAGGTCGTGACAGACCGCATCGCTGTGCATCGGGAAGGGTTTGCGCTTGCTCGGCGCCTCGCCACCGTCCCCGGGATCGGGCCGATGGCCTCCAGCGCCGTCATGCCGACGGCGTGCCTTTGGCACGATGCTGCCACGACGCCGGCGTGCCTTTGGCACGACACTGCCACGACGCTGGATGTCGGCACCCTCAGGTCTGCACGCGACTGTTCCGCCTGGCTGGGCGTGCGGGCCGTCCCTCGGACGGATCGCGTTCCGGCCCGCGCCGCCGAAGCCCCATTCGAGCGGTGGCAAGGAGAAACTCCGCAGGATCTCCAATGCCGGAAACCGATACGTGCGACGCATTCGCTACCTCGGTGGGTCGTGGTGCAGGCACGCTTTCGGCGGGTCGTGGTGCAGGCACGCTTTCGGCGGGTCGTGCTGCAGGCACGCTTTCGGCGTGACGACACAAATCTCGGCTCGGCATCGTGGTCGACCTGGCAACGATTGGCTCTGGAAGACGCTCAAACGGAAGCCGGTGAAAGTCGTCGCGCGGATGGCTGGGCTGGAACCGGTGGCGCCTGCGCCATCCGCCCCTGGCCAACCGAATGGC
>JBCCWM010000519.1:0-2871 GCA_039193505.1 Pseudomonadota bacterium
GCGACCCTTCCACAAAACGCAATGGGCGCAGTCGCTTAAGCTAATTGAGGGCTCCGCGCCTGCGCCCATTGCTCACGCCGCCGAATGATCGCACTCAAATGCAGAGCAAACTCGATTTATGAGTGGCCCTGAAAAAAGGGGTAGGTCAGATCACGGACACGTTGCACTCGATTGAGACCGCATCGGACCAAGCCATGCGACACTTGTCGGAATCGGAAAGGGTTGCCGGCACCACCACCCTCGCCGGTCCGTGCCGAGACTGCTTCGGCGGTCGCTCAGCGCTTGAAGACCCTGGCAGCTCAGTGGACAGCACGCCCAATCCTCCATCGGGATCCCTTCGTCCACGAAGGATCACAGGTGTGGCGGCGGCTCACGCACCTAGTGGAGCACGAGCCACGCCCAACAGCGATGACATCAACTGTGACGGGACCGTATTCGTCACCTCACCCCGAGATACACCTCGTGCGACACCCAGTTCTCGCCATCCACGAAGTCTCGGGCAAGGTTTGTCCGTCCGGTGGCACTGAGCTCCATGCCCTGATCGACATTGGAGAATTTGCAGGCCTTGATCCGTTCCTTGGCCTCCTCCCGTTTCGGGCCAGCCACTTTGGCATCTTTTTCGGTTTCCAGCGCCGTCAGGGCAGCCGTGTGACGCTGAACGGCCTTCTCGACCGCCTGAGTATTCCTGTTCTTTTGTCCCGAGATCACAAAGCCGTAGCGGCTGTAGAGTGCGATGAGCCCGTATGTGTTGGCCGTCAAGGTCACTGTGGGGGAAGACTGTGCCGCCCACGCAAAGAGGCAGCCGAGCGCATCGAAGGGCCTGTATTTGTCCGTTTGGTCATGTGCGGCGGTCAGGTCGTTGCGTTCTTTGGCCAGGGTCTGCATCGCCTGGATAGACACGTCGCTCTCGTCGTGGGCCTTGTCCATGTTGCCGACAACCTCCGAGATGTCGGTCTTCCCGGCTCCATCCGCGCCGGACTTCCAGATTTTGCCCATCAGATGGTTGATCTTTGTGTTGTTCTCCCAGACTCGGACGTAAACGTCGTTGGCTCGTCTGTTCTGGTCCGACACGTGCCCTTTCAAGCCGCTGTAATTGCTCATGAACGCGGTCTTCATCGGAGACGATGTCATGCCGTCTGCATTGGCCTTGAGGTGCACCATGTGATGGTTGAAGAGCTGCATCTTGCGGCGCGCGAAATCCTCCTCCACACCGTCTGCGCCTGGCTTGGTCAGTTCGACGACAATCATTGTCCGCCTCCATACGTTACACCTGCCCCCAAAGTGGAGGCAGAGGCGTTAAGGATGAGTGTGAAGGCGTCAGCCAAGCTGTGGCCGCTCCTCCGCCACCCCTAGGGCCGCTTCCAACCGCCGCCCGAGGGTAAGGAGACGCGGCTCGTCAAAGAGGCCAGACCAGAGAGAGATGCCCTGGGGCACGCGGTGCGTGCTCGTGGCGTCGTGCTCCCCATCCATGACCAGTTTGCCGTCTTTGAGGGAGGGGTCGGCGCGCGTCGGCTGCTCCGCAAAACCGGCGCGGAGGTGAAGGCAAGGGTGACCGGTGAAGTTCGTGGCAACCAGCATCGGCCCGGTGGAGAACGGCCCGATCATCGCGTCGACCTCGCGGAAGACGCCATCAATGACCTCCATCACCCGAAAGCGCAGCCGATCGGCCTGGATATGATCGATCGCGGAGAGAAAGCGCGCCTTGCGGAATGTGTTGGGCCAGGCGCCAGCGGTCTGCCAGACCATCTCGTCATCGCGGTCGCTGAGCGTCAGCTCCTCGAACGCGGCCGCCGCCTCCGCAAAGAGGATCTGCATCAGCGAGCCATAGGGCAGGTCCGGGAGCGTGACCTCGGTCACCTCGACGCCGAGCCCGCGCATCGCCTCAAGCGCCGCTCGGTCCACATCGGTCGCGCCCTCGTCATCGAAGGCGGCCGGCAGATACCCGACGCGCATCCCCTCGATCCCCGCATCCGGGTCGAAGCCAAAGGGCATGTTGATCGACGACCGGTCCGCGGGATCCCCGCCGTTGATCGCTTGGAGGACGAGCCCACAATCCTCCACGCCGCGGCAGATCGGCCCGACTTTGTCGAGCGACCAGCAGAGCGCCATGCCCCCGGCCCGGCTGACCCGTCCGAATGTCGGGCGGAGGCCCGTGGTGCCGCAGCGCTGCGAAGGCGACGTGATCGAGCCGAGCGTCTCGGTGCCAATCGAGAACGCGCAGAGCCCCCCGGCTGTCGCCGAGCCCGAGCCCGCGCTCGACCCGCTGGAGCCTTCGGCCGTGTTGAACGGGTTCCGCGTCTTGCCGCCGAACCAGATGTCCCCATAGGCAAGCGCGCCGAGGGTCGTCTTGCCGAGGAGCACCGCGCCGGCCCGGCGGAGCAGCGTCACAATCCGGGCATCGGTCTCCACGATCCGCTCGCGATAGGGCATCGCGCCCCAGGTGGTCGGGATCCCGGCCGTGTCGAAGAGATCTTTCAGACCATAGGGCATCCCATGGAGAGGACCGAGCCAGACGCCCGCCGCAAAAAGCTGGTCAGCGGCCGCGGCCTCCGCCCGGGCGAGCTCGGGTGTGACCGTCACAAAGCACTCGAGCGTCGGCGCGAAGCGCGCGATCCTGTCCAGATAGATCTCTGTAAGACGTTGGCTCGAGAGAGCTCCTGCCTTGAACCAGGCCGACAGGTGGGTGAGCGGCGCGAACGCGATGTCCGCGTCCTTTGAGGGCAGTGGACTGGGATCGGGCAACCGCCAGAACCCCGCCAGCGGCTGGCGCGGCGGCTCGAACCCGGCCAGGCGCGGGTCAAAGCGGGAGGCCATGGGGAGGCTGTTCGGCATGCGGAGCGCGCGACGGCGCTGGGCGCCAGCGATCTGACC
>JBCCWM010000520.1:0-2867 GCA_039193505.1 Pseudomonadota bacterium
CCGGGGACCCGGTGTGGAGCACGATCCTCTCTTCCCGGATCGCACCAATGTGGAGTTCGTCTCGGTCACAGCGCCCGATCGCCTTCGGATGCGGGTGTGGGAGCGGGGCGGGATGGTCACGCAGGCCTGTGGTTCGGGGGCTTGCGCCGCTGTCGTCGCGGCCGCCCGACGCGGGTTGACCGGGCGCACCGTGTCGGTCGAGCTCGATGGCGGAACGCTCGGCATCGACTGGCGTGAGGACGGCGTCTGGATGACGGGCGGCGCCACGATGGTGGCCGAACTTCGCATCGCACAAGAGTTCTGGGCCGCCGAATGACTCTGCATTTTGAGACGTTTGGCTGCCGGCTGAACGCCTATGAAACCGAGGCGATGCGCGATTTGGCCAGTCGGGCCGGAGCGGAGGGTTTGGTGGTCGTCAACACCTGCGCCGTGACCTCGGAGGCCGTGCGTCAGTCGCGCCAACGGATCCGGCGCCTGCGCCGCGACCATCCCGATGCGAAGATCGTCGTGACGGGGTGCGCGGCGCAGACCGACCCCGAAAGCTACTCCGGAATGGCCGAGGTCGACCACGTCGTCGGCAATCTCGAGAAAATGCAGCCGGAGACCTGGGCCCGACTCACCCCGGATCTGATCGGCGAGACGGAGCGGGTTGTGGTCGATGACATCATGTCTGCGACAACGACGGCTGGGCATCTCATCGACGGTTTTGGCACCCGGTCGCGGGCCTATGTTCAAGTGCAGAACGGCTGCGACCATCGGTGCACGTTTTGCATCATTCCCTACGGCCGTGGTCCCTCCCGCTCAGTCCCGGCGGGCGTCGTGGTCGAGCAGATCCGCCGGCTTGTCGCGCGCGGCTACATGGAGGTCGTGCTGTCCGGCGTCGATCTGACAAGCTGGGGCGCCGATCTGCCGGGGCGCCCGCCTCTGGGGGAACTCGTTCAGCGCATCCTGCGGCTGGTGCCCGATCTGCCACGCCTCCGGTTGAGCTCCATCGACCAGGTGGAGGCGGATGCGGCGCTCGTCGACGCCATCGGCTCGGATGTGCGGGTGATGCCGCACCTTCATCTGTCACTCCAAGCAGGCGGCGATCTGATCCTCAAACGGATGAAACGCCGCCACCTCCGCGATGATGCGATCCGCTTCTGCGAGGAGATCCGGGCCCGGCGGCCGGAGGTGGTGTTCGGCGCGGATCTGATCGCCGGCTTTCCGACGGAGACGGAGGCGATGTTCGGTGACACGCTCGATTTGGTGGAGGCCTGCGGGCTCACCTGGCTCCACGTCTTTCCGTTCTCTCCCCGGCCGGGGACGCCAGCGGCGCTGATGCCAACGGTTGCGCCATCCGAGATCCGGGAGCGTGCGCGCCGTCTCCGCGCGCTCGGCGCCGCGCGCGTTGCGGCCTACCTCGCCGCGGAGGTCGGACAGACGCGCCCGGTCTTGATGGAGCGGCCGCGGATGGGGCGCACCGAGCAGTTTGCGGAAGTTGAGACCAGCGCCGATCACACACCCGGGACACTCGTCAGCGCCCGGATCAAGGCGGCTGGGGCGCGCCACCTCATCGCCGCCTGATGCACCCGAACCGGGCCTTTCGCGCGCCGGGTCGAGACACAAACCTCGCCTTTGCCGCGGCACGCGGCTTTGGTGTTCTGACCGTGTCAGGCCCGGACGGGCCGCTTGCCGCTCATGTGCCCTTCATCCTCGACGGCACGCATTGGGAGGCCCATCTTCTCCGCTCAAACCCAGTCTACCGCGCGCTCGAGGCGCCGCTCCCGGCGCTTGTGATCGTGTCCGGACCCGACGGGTACGTCTCGCCCGACTGGTACGAGACGCCCGACCAGGTTCCGACCTGGAACTATGTCGCGGTGCACCTTCGCGGCACGCTCCGACGGTTGAATTCGGACGGGATCCTCGCCCACTCCGCCCGGCTGTCGGCCCAGTTCGAAGGCCGGCTCGAGAAACGACCCTGGACCCTCGACAAGATGAGCGACGGGGTGGCGGCGCGAATGGCACGGGCGATCGCGCCCGTCGCGCTCGACATCTCCCGCGTTGAGGGGACCTGGAAGCTCAACCAGAACAAAGATGATGCCGCCCGTCACGCCGCTGCTGCGCATATGGACGAGACGCAGGGACAGGAGCTCGGGGTCCTTGGCGCATTGATGCGTGACCCTCCACGCACCGATTGATTTGCGCCTTGGGGGAGGTCGGCCTATCTTCTTCGTCGAACCACGGAGGATCTCTCATGGCTGCACCGATTGCCCCGATCGCCCTCACCGCGCTCCGCTGGGGCAGCATTGCCGCGCTGGCCTATCTCGCCGCGCGCCGGACACAGGCAGCCCCAAAAGAGGTCTGGCGCGAGCAGGCCCTCGATGAAGCGCCCGAGGGCATCGAACTCACCACCGACAGCTCGGAGGCTGAGCGGAACGTGCATGGCGCGGCGCGGCTCAACCGAACGATCCGCTTCGGCAGCGGACCGGGGGTCGAGATTGACATCTCAGCACTCGGTCGGATCCGCATCCGCCGGGGCGTCTGATGCTCGAGCTCTACGTCTCGCCGCCCTCGCCCTATGTCCGGAAGGTCCGTGTGCTGCTGGCGGAGATCGGGCGGACCGACGCCGTCAAGATGACCCCTGTGACCGTGCGTCCCGGCGACAGCGGGGCGCTGCCGCTGGCCCAGGTGCCGCTCGGCAAGATCCCGGCGCTTGCACGGGATGACGGACCGACGCTCTACGACAGCCGCGTCATCACGCGCTATCTCGATACGACCTTCGAGGGCGGCCTCTACCCCGAGCCGCCGCGCCTTTGGGAGACGTTGACGCTCGAGGCGACGGCGGACGGGATCCTCGATGCGGCCGTGATCATGGTCTACGAAGG
>JBCCWM010000521.1:0-2851 GCA_039193505.1 Pseudomonadota bacterium
ATCGGTTTCGGGCTCGAGGACGACAACATCCACTCACCGAACGAGAAGTACTCGCTCACGAGTTTCCACAAAGGGATCCGCTCCTGGGTGCGGGTGCTCGACGCGCTCGACGGCTAAGGCGTGCGCTGCCGGCGCCGTCCCCGCGGCGGTCGCGGGGCAAGCCCCTCCGCCAGAACACGCGTCATCGGGTGATCCGGCGCTGTCTCCGCGAACTGAGCGTGGAGAACGGCCACGGCCTCGCCCGCATTCACGTTGGCCGGCAGGCCCAGCGCCCAGTCAAAGAAGATGCTCCGGCAATCGGGCTCGGTGATGCCGTCGATGCGATACGCCTCGGTCAGCAGGCCGCGTGGGTCGAGGTTTGTGTGCGTCTCCATGACGCGGCATCCTAGGCCGGCGCTTGACTGCGGCAAGGGGTCAGCCGGCACGGCGGGCCGCAGCGCGGAAAAGACTGGCATGTCGCCGCCCAAGGGCGGGCACGTCGTCGTCATACCCGCCGCCGAGAACCCCCGCGACCGGGATCCCTGCGGCACAGAGCCGGTCGATCACCATTCGGTCGCGCGCGGCAAGCCCGTCATCGCTGAGCGCCAGCCGCCCGAGCCTGTCGGCAACATGCGGATCGACACCGGCGTTGTAGAACGCCAAGTCGGGGCGGATCTCCTCGAGGACCCGGTCGAGCGCCTCCGCCACCGTGCGCAGATACCCGGCATCCCCAAGACCATCGGGGAGCGCGACGTCCCGGTCGGATTGCGCCTTCACAGTCGGATAATTCTGCGCAGCATGGATGGAGAGCGTGTAGACCCCCGGCTCATCCGCGAAGATCCGCGCCGTGCCGTCGCCCTGGTGCACGTCGAGGTCGACCACCAGGATCTGACTGACGGCCCCCTGATCGAGCAGGGTTCGCGACGCGACAGCGACATCGTTGAAGACACAAAACCCCGCACCGCCCTCGGGCCCCGCATGGTGCGACCCGCCGGCGGCGTTGCAGGCTATGCCATGGCTGAGGGCAAGGCGCGCCGCGAGTGTCGTGCCTGCCGCAGAGAGACGCACGCGCCGGACCATCGCTGCGCTGCCGGGGAGGCCGATCCGACGCAGCTCGGCCGCGTCGAGGCTCCGGTTGAAGACCCGCTCGACATAGGCCCGGTCATGCACGGCGGCGATCATGTCGAGGTGCGCCGGCGCCGGAGCGAGGTACCCGCCCGCGGCAGGCAGCACCCCTTCGGCGACAAGCGTCTCTCTTAAGTACCCGTATTTCGACATCGGAAAGCGATGACCCGGTTTGAGCGGCGCCATGTAGTCACGATGATAGACAATCGGCAGCGTCATCCGCTGCGCCGCTGGCGCGCGTCACACATCGAGCTGCCGATCGATGAGAGCGGCGGCGGCGGCCATGTCCGCCTCCAACCGCGCCTCGAGCGTGTCGAGGTCGCGCGCGCCGCTCGCGCGCATAAGCGTTTGCGCGAGGCCAGGGCCGATCCGTTCCCGCTCAATCGCGCCGTCTAGGGCCACCCGAAAGAGCTGTTGGACCGCCGATTGCAGGTCGTGGCTGCGCCCAAGGCACCCCGCTGCATCGAGATCCAGCCAGCCCGCCGCCCGGAGCGCGAGACCCATCTCACGCGGACCCGCCGGCACAGCCCCTCCGGTCACGAGCGTTCCCGCCTGGAGACAGAGATCGATGTCGAGCATGCCGCCCGCACCCGCCTTGACGTCCCACACATTCGTGCGCGGTTTGGCCGAGGCAATCCGCGCGCGCATCTCCCTCGTGTCGCGCAGGACCTTGTCGATGCTCAGATCCGCGAGCGAGGCCGTGATCGCCGCCCGGATTGCCTCCGCGAGCGGAGCGGGCCCCGCGACAACACGCGCTCGGGTGAGGGCCAGATGCTCCCACGTCCAGGCATCCTCTGCCTGGTAACGCGCGAAGGACCGGAGCGATGTCGCCACTGGCCCCTGCCGCCCCGAGGGTCGGAGGCGCATATCCACTTCGTAGAGGACGCCCTCCGCGGTCGGCGCTGTCAGCGCGGCAATGAAGCTCTTGATCAGACGCGCATAGTAAACCGGCGCGGCGAGCGGTTTTAGCCCGGTCGAGACCGCCTCGGGTGGCGCGTCATAGATCATGATCAGATCCAGGTCGGACGTCGCCGTAATCTCCCGGACCCCGAGACCGCCCATGGCCAAAACGGCAAGGCCCTCGCCCGGCGGCGGCCCGTATCGCTCCGAATGCTCCGCGACCGTCACCGGAAGAAGCGTCCGGAGGCTCGCATCCGCGATATCGGCATAGGCGCGCCGCGCCTCCTCCGCCGTTGCGATGCCTTGGAGGAGCTGGACACCGACCCGGAACTGCTGTTCTCGCGACCAGATCCGGATGCGGTCGAGCATGCGCTCGTAATCGCCGATCTCCCTCAAGTCTGCCTCGAGTTCCGTGGCGAGGTGATCTGCACCTGCCGGCAAATCGAAGAAGCCGGGCGCGAGAACGACGTCGAGGACATCGGGGCGCTGGCCAAGATGCTCGGCCAGCCGGGGCGCCCGGCTGCAGAGGTCGACCATCAGCTCAAGCAAGGTCGGATTGGCGTCGAAGAGCGCGAAGACCTGGACGCCCGCTGGCAGTCGGCGCAGAAAGCTGTCGAAGCTGAGGAGCGCATCGTCAGGAGACAGCGCCTCACCGAGGCGCGCGGCGATGCGCGGCTCGATCCGGCGAAAGAACTCGGTCGCCCGCCCCGAGCGGAGTGCGGGCAAGCGACGCCAGTGTCGCGCGCGCGCCTCCGCAGCGGCCGCGTCCGCAAAGCCGGCCCACGGGCTCTGTCGATCGGCGAGCGAGGGCTCGGGCGCAAAGAGTGTGGTGCTGACCGCCTCCACC
>JBCCWM010000522.1:0-2846 GCA_039193505.1 Pseudomonadota bacterium
CGGGTCACTGATGAGCACCCAATCCGCGTTTCACCATACCGGCCAGCGGTCATGATACACTCAAGCCCCGCACAAAAGGCCTAACACATGACCGCAGCGATCTCTCGGCTCAGACATCCAAAAGCACCTCGACCCCAAAGGAGCATCCACACAGGGGGCGATACACATTGCGCCAAGTGCCGTTGCGCTTCTCGCACCATGGGGCCGGTTGTTGCGGGATTGAGAAGGCCTGGAAGGACGCCGAACGCGGAGGTGATGGCATCCCGCGAGGCGGCCAGAGTCTCGTTTGTCATGCTGCGGCTGAGGTCGGGGGAGAGGTCGTTGGGTTTCCAATCCATGGCGGGAGCTGGGCCGCCGGCGGCGGCAACCTGGACGCTTTCGCGGACTAGCACGCGGCCGCGACGGCCTCGAAAGCGGCGCCCAAGGGCTTCGTTGCTGGTTTCGGGGCTCTCGGGGAACGGTACCACTTGGGAGCCGAGGCGGCGACCTCGAAGACTTCGGCGAGGGCGCTTTCGACGACCTGGAGGAGCCCAGCGGTCAGGCTGGCGCCGCGTAGGGGAGCTGTGCCGAGCCAGGGGGCTGCAACGTCCGCTCCGATGCGGACGTGCAGGGTTTCGGCGGCGAGGGCGGTTTCCAAACGGCCGCCACCGGCTTCGCTGATCTGGACGCGGTAGGCGGTCAGCTGGCCGTCGCGGGTGCGCAGATCCCAATCCGAGCATGGGACAAGGCCGGTGTCGCGGATCAGGAACAGGGCCTCGCCGCGGAGGGCGAGCGATCGTGCGGCGAGGGCGAGGCATCGGCTGGTGAGGAGGTCAGTGCCCTCCACGTCCGCGAGGCTAAGCCCGCCTTCCCAGAGAGAGATGCAGGATTGTGCCGTCGCGGTCAGCTCGGCAATGCCGCGCCGGCCGCTGATGTAGCTTTTGCGGGCGGCCATGATCTCCGAGGTGAAGCCAGACGCCGCCGCGCGGTTTTTAACCTTCGGCTTCTGCCACGGCCATCTCATAGTGCGCTCCTGTAGGACCGGAGGAGACTAGCCGCCCTAGAATGCTGTAGCGTCTGCGCGCGCCAGCCGGGTGCGCGGGTTACGCTCACATTAATGGGGCCGACATTGGAGGCATAGGACGAGGCGCCGAGGTGCATCACTTCTTCGGCGTTGAACGCGGCGAGCCGGGCGACGGCTTCGGCAACGTCCGCTGGCGGCATCGTGTTGTCGCCGGCGGAGCCCGCGATCCTGTGGGGCCCAACGCCCGAAAGGACAAGTCCCCCGCGCGGCGCAGCAGCGAGCGAGACGGTTTGCCAGTCGTCGCTTTCGACCCAGCACTCGGTTGTGGTGGCGGTGAAGCGGTAGAGGCGCGGGGACCATTCCCCCGATCCCTCCACTATATAGGTCACGGTTCGGGTGACCCAGCGGCGGGCGATGTAGGCTTCGATGCGCGCCCATTCGAGCGCGTTGGCAGCATGTATCGGCGTGGCCTCCTGTTCGCTGATCGTCTCGAGCATCAGAGCCTCCAGCGATAGAGCGGATGCGGGTCGGGACGGATCAGACCGGGCGCGGCCGCCGTCCACGCGCGCGCCTCCTCGACCTCCGTCTCCTGATAGGCCGGGCGCGTCACGACGACGATCTCGAAGAGCACCGCCTGATTGATCGTGCGAATGATCGATTTGCCTTCTTCCGGTGGCTCGTCCTCTTCGGTCTCGCCGCCGACGTGCACACTCTGGGCGCATTCGTTCAGGCGTTCCAATAACATCTGGTCAGCCATTCCGATTTAATCCGGTCACGGGTTCCGGACGCCCCGGTCACCCGGGATCCGGCTGAGAGACGCGGTTCGAGCGATCGTGCAGCGGGGTAGCCTCGCGCTCTTTGAAAGAGAGCGGGGCGCCCGGAATGAGACGATTGCCGATGCGCAAGATTGGAGAAGCCCTGCGGCTGAAGGCGGCCGGGCTGACGACGCGGAAGATCGCGGTGAGCCTCGGGATCGGGCAATCGACCGCGAGCGAGTATCTGAAGCGGGCTGAGCGCGCGGGCCTGTCCTGGCCGTTGCCCGAGGGATGGACCGATGCCGATCTCGAGCAGCGTCTTTTCCGCCCGATCGGCGGCGACACCCGGCGCGGGCTCGCTGCGCCGGATTGGCCCGCGGCGCACCGGGTCCTCAAGCGCAAGGGGGTCACGCTCGCGCTGGTCTGGGAGGAGTACAGAGGCGCCCATCCCGACGATGGTTATGGCTACAGCCGCATCTCGCGAGCTCTACCGGCGCTGGGAGGGCCGGCTTGCCCCGACGTCGCACCGAAGGTGCGCCTTTGGCGCAACGCGCCAGCATCACTTCGCCGGCGAGCGGGCCTTTGTGGACTATGCCGGCGACACGCTCGACGTCGTCGATGGCGTCTCGGGCGACGTCCGCCAGGCGCAGATCTTCGTCGGCGTGCGTCACGCCGAAGGCGTGCCTCCAACCATACCTTCGTCGAGGCGACCTGGACGCAGACGCTGCCGGACTGGATCGCCAGCCATGTCCGGATGCTGGCCTTCTGCGGCGGCGTCCCCGGGCAGCTCGTGTCCGACAGTGAGGCCCCGAACGCCATTGGTCCGAGTGAGCGGGCCGAACAAGGCCGGCGTTGCCAAGGCCTGCTTCTACGAGCCCAAGGTCAATCGGACCTACGCGGATCTCGCCGCCCACGACGACACCGCGCGCGCCATCGTCCTCGGACCGATGGCGGATCAATGGCTCGCTCTCGGCATCGTCCGCCTGGCCAAGCCACACGGCCGCGCCGCCCTCGAAGCCGCCTGCAAGCGCGCCCTCGAGATCGGTGGCACCTCCTACAGCTCGGTCAATTCAATCCTGAAGAACACC
>JBCCWM010000523.1:0-2833 GCA_039193505.1 Pseudomonadota bacterium
CCTAGGATCCAGCTTGCCGCGGCGGCGCCGATCTCATAGCGCGGCGTGAGGGTCGTAGTGATTTGCTTTGGAAGCGCCGACAGGAACTCAAGGCCGTTGAACCCGGCAAGCGCAAGCTGGTCTGGGACCGCGATGCTCTCGGCGAGGCAGTGCATCAGCCCCCCTGCGGCCAAATCGTCATTGGCAAAGTAGATCACCCTAGGTGGTCTGTCCTTCGACATCAAGTGGCGTGTCATCTGGCGTCCGGCTTGCATCGAGGAGGCGTCATCGGAGCGAACGACGTCGATCAGATCGGCGCCGGCGGCTTTGATGACGGCGCTGAACGCGTTGAACCGCTTGGTCGCGCGAAGGTCGTGCCCTCCCTGGCTGCCGACATAGGCGAACCGGCGAAAGCCGCGCTCGATCAAGTGCGCGGCCATCGTCGCCCCGGCTTCGGCGTGGGAGAAACCGAAGCAGGCAGAGATCGGATCGCCATCGGTGTCCATGATCTCAGACACGCGAACACCGGTCTGAGCGACGATCTTTCGGAGCGACTTTGTGTGCTCCAAGCCAGGAAGAATCAGACCGCGCGGACGCCAGGACAGGAGATCGAACACAAGGTCCTCCTCCGTCTCCAGCGAGTACTCAGAGACACCGAAGACCGGCCGCAGGCCGCTCTTGTCGAGCGTGTCGCTGATGCCGGACAGAACCTCCGTGAACACGCGGTTTTGCATCGTCGGCACGACCACACCCACGATCGGGTTGTCGTAGGTGGCGTTTCCGCCAGCCAGCCGATTGTGCACATAGCCTATCTCACGGGCGGCTCTAACGACCTGATCGCGAACGTCTTTCGAGGTGTATCCGGCGCTGCGCATCACGCGGGACACAGTCATCTGACTGACCCCGGCGACGCGTGCCACATCGTGCATCGTCGGCTGGGACTTTTCGGTGCTCGTCGATCTGCGCCTGACCATGTTCGCTGAGCTTTCGATTCTTTGCTTGACGACTGTTTATGTAAACACATAGGTCTTGAGCAAGGTGTTTATATAAACATCAGGGTGCAGCGCACCTGGCAACGGCGGCGGAGCCGCAAGGGAGGACCCATGAAACACTTTCTTTTGAGCTCGGCCATTGCGATTGCATCGGCGGGTGTGGCGTTCGCCGACACATACCGGCCGGAGTGTTTTGCGCCGGCGCCAGGCACAACGACGATTGGCTACGACGCCAAGGAGGGGCCGTACAGGCTGGCCTTCGTGAATGGCTTTGCCGGCAATGACTGGCGCATCCAGGCCATCCAGTCTGCGAAAGCCTGGGCCGCGCGCCCTGAGAATGCCGACAAGATCGATGAGTTCACCGTTGTCTCGGTCGGCAATGACAGTGCCGCGCAAATTGCGGCCATCGATAACTTCATCGCGGCGGGCTATGACGCGATCACGTTCATTGCCGTGAACCCGACCGCGTTCGAGCCGGTGATCCGCCGGGCCGAGCGTGCGGGCACCATCCTCGTGCCCTTCGACAACGTTCTCGACACCGACAAGGTGGTGCAGGTGAACGAGAGCCAGCTCGCGCTTGGCACGCTGAAGGCGCAGACGGTGATGGATCTGCTCGGCGGAGAGGCCGACAAGATCCTCATGGTCAACGGCCTGCCGGGCAACGCCACCGATCGCGACCGTCGCCTCGGCATGATGAGCGTTCTCGAAAATGTCGATGGGCTCGAGATCGTCGAGGTTGTCGGCAACTGGGACACCGGAACCAGCCAGAAGGTCGTTGCCGATGCTCTGGCGACGCATGGGGAGTTCGACGCGGTCGTCTCGCAGCACGGCTCCGCCGGGTCGATCAACGCGATGCAGACTGCTGGCCACCCGATCGTGCCGATGGGCGTCGACGGCGAAAATGGTGTCAGGATGCTGATGAGCGAACTCGGGATCCCCGGCATCTCGGCAAGCCAAGCGCCGGCGATGTCGGCCATTGCGCTCGAGGCGGCTGTCGCTCTTTTGGAGGGCAACGAGCTGCCGCAGACGATCTTTCTGCCAATCCCTCAGGTGAGTTCCGATGATCTTGAGGCGGGCGTGAACTACTTCCCGGACCTGCCCAAGTCGTTCAACACCGGCACCGGGTTTGCGGAGTGCTTTGAGCCGTTCACCCCGGAAGAGCTGCTCGGCCAGACGCCCGACAACTCCTGATGAGGGCGGGGCGGCGGCTGGCCGCCGCTCCGATCCCGCACCGGTCATGACAGCCGCGCCCCCGCCTCTCCTGGAGATGCAGGACATCGCCATGCATTTCGGTGCCACCAAGGCGCTCGACGGCGTCGACTTCGCCTGCACGCCAGGGGAAGTGCATGCCGTTCTCGGTGAGAACGGTGCGGGCAAGTCGACCCTGATGAAGCTGATCGCGGGCGTACTGCAACCAACGCAGGGGCGCATCCAGGTGGACGGCCAGGATGTTACGCTGACATCGCCGCGCGCGGCCCTCAGCCACGGGCTTGTTTGCATGTTTCAGGAGCTCTCGCTGGTGCCGGACCTGACAGTGCGGGAGAACCTGCTCCTCGGAGCCCCCGGCATGTCGCTCGGGTGGCTGCGGAGCGGTGCGGTGTCGGCGGCGCAGCAGGTCCTCACGCGGATCGGCGGTGAGGGGATCAGGCTGCGCACGCGGGTGGCGGACCTCACTCTGCCGCAACGCCAGCAGGTTGAGATTGCAAAGGCGGTCATGAAGCGCCCGCGCCTCCTGATCCTCGACGAGGCGACGTCGGCGCTGAGCGCCTCTGTGGTCGAGAAAGTCTTTGATCTGGTGCGCGAGGAGCGGGACAACGGAACGGCCGTCCTCTTCATCTCGCACCGCTTCCATGAGATCGAGG
>JBCCWM010000524.1:0-2832 GCA_039193505.1 Pseudomonadota bacterium
AAGGCGCTTCGTCGAAAAGCCGCCGAGCGCACCATCGAGGGCCTCTGCTCCACCATCGGCCGGATCGCCGACGCCTTCACGCCAGACGAGTGCGCCAACCGCTTCAGCGCCTGCGGCTGCGATCCAGACCGGTAGGGGTCCACTCTAGCAGTCAACACCCCAACACGGTCCGCCGGTTTGGGGCGCTTGCGGCCTGAGACCGGAGGAGGTCACGTTCGAGGATCTCGAAGACGCTCCCGAACAGCGCAATGCCCTGACTGTCGCCGAGCGATCCCATCGCCGCGCGCCGCCTCGTGTCTGAGACCGAATGTTAGGAAGGTGTCCTGCGCGCCGGTCTCTCAGACGGACCCCGAGGGCAGGCGCCGACCCGGCACCATGGTCGTCGCGTCGAGACCGATCCGGCGATTGTGGGTCGTTCCCACAGCCCGACCGACGATCCGACGGGAGACGGCGTCGGGGACGACGGCCGGCTACGGGACCGGGCTCAGGACGGGATCTGTGCGATCACCGCGCCCTCAAGCAGCCTCTGTTTGCGGGCGCGGTGCGGTCCACTAGATCGGCGGGATGCACACGGTCCTCGAACCATCCAGCGCTCGTCAACTGCTGCTCGCATGACCCCGGCCTGCGGCTGTCCCCAGCCGTTCGACGCGCGTCCGGCCGATGGGGACGCCGACGCGGTGTGGATGCCCCGAGCGCCACATTTCTCAAGGCGGCATGGATCCGGCGGATCGGTTCCCACCCGTCCCGGCCGGTGCGGACGGTTTTCGCGACGGCCATACATGAGCCCGAGACGCCCACGCTCCGGGCCGCGGTCTCGATCGGGCGTCTGGCCCATCTCGACAAAGACCCCGGACCGGTTGTTCCGGTGTCAGCGAACCAGTCGTTCCGGCTCGAGCCGACGGTGCCTCCACGGACCCACTCTCTGAGAGGATGGCGCGCTCCCGGCGCACCTGCCCGGTCTCGGCCCGAAGAGGCCGGCGCTCGTTGCAGCTCGGGACGCCGGCGCGGTCGCAACGCACCGCCCGTCCCATCCATGTGCAGGTCGGCCCCAGCCAACCGCCTATGATCCTCGGCGCGGTTGCAAGGCACCGCCTGTCCAATCTGGGTGTGGTTCGGGCACAGACCACACGCCAAAAGTGCCCGGCGCGTCGGCCGGCTCACCTCTCCCAGACCGCCGACGGTGCGGGGCATCGGTCTTGGCATGAAAACCGCCTCGCCGTCTTGAGGCGACACGTGTCCGTCGGCGCGGGGTCCGTTCATGCTGGCCCGCGTCTGGTAGGTTGGTACAGGCTCCGCACGCGGGCTGGCGTTGGATGAGAGATCGAGGGGCGATCCTTGCGTCGGCCGGCGCTCAGTCAGGTCGGCCGGCGGTGAGGATGGAGAGAGCACGACTGGGTTGACACCTGCGGTGGCTGCTAGCGGATCTCATCGCAGGCCGGATCGCCGTCCCCGGCGCGACTTGCCCGCACCGTGTGTGCCTGCTCGCCGACGGAGCTGTCGCGATCTCGCGCTGGCCGTTGGATTGCGGCCGCCGACCAGTCTGTCGACCAGAGCCGTACGGTCCGGCGTTTGGGGGCGCAGTCGCGATCTGCCTCCGCGCAAGGCCAGCACCACGCACGCCAAAAACACTGCACGTTGGATGCCTCGAGCCCTGTCATCTCGCGCCAGGGTGGACGCTGCAGCCAAGGTGGCGACAGGCGCGCAGCGCCATCTGCATGCGCGTTGGATCAGCCACGCGGTTGGCCATGAGATCTTCTGGCTGGCCAAAGGGTTGCTTGCGCTGGTCGACGGCCAAGACCCTCGGCGAAATCACACTTCGACCGGATTTCCACCAGAGGCGCTATTCCGAAACACTTGGAGTGGATCTCGCGCTGCGGTGCGACCTCCGCTGTTTCTGATGGGCAAGGAGCGCGTGCAGCGATCACCTCCCAAAGGAACGTCGTCGGCCACGCAGTGGAGCCAAGACCGGCCACGGGCCGCGGGGGTCCTCAGCGGCACCACCGACGCCACATCGCTGAGTGGGCCAAGGGTGGCCTCTTTCGTTCATTTTTCTCCGCGGCGGTCGTGTTGCCTCGCTCCGACGCGCCGCGCAGGCGCTTCGCGCTCTTTGCCGCCCCGTCCTCAGATCGCAGCCGCTCCGACGGCAGTCTCGGCGACCCACACGCAATGGCGCTTGCACCCCGATCCGCTGGTGGCAGTGCGCGCTTCCAAGCGCCGGTGCGTGATCGCGGGACATCTTCGCCCGTGGCTCTGTACTCCTTACGCGCGGCGGGTCATGCCGGCCGATCGGATGACAGAAAACGCACCCGGATGCCCCAGCGTGCCAGCGCTCTTGGATCGTGCGGTCGAGCATGCGTGCGTTTGGGCCTGCACCCCCTTTCAGCGAGCGCGCTGGCCCCGTTGTCGAGGTGCCGTTTGTTCCGCCGCTCGGACGAGTTCGCGCGGGACATGGAGGCCTTTCACGCGAGAACTCGGCGCACGCTTCCCCAGAGCGATCCCTGCTTGGCGGCTCCGTGCCGAGCAGCGACCTATGTCTGAGCCCGGTCTATCCACCGTTCGGAGGGAAGGCATATTGCGCCGAGCGATAGGTTGCTCCCGGATCGACCGAGACAAATGGGTCCCTGTGTTCGGGTCTGCGGCATGAGCATGTTGACGGACGTCACACGCGCCGGCGAGGATCGCATTCGGCGTGAGGGGATCGTCTCGCATCGCTCAACGCCAGAGAGGCATGTTCTGCGATGCCGGATCGGTCTGCTGAGCGGCGATGGCCTGGGGCACCGGGGCGATCCTGCGGGCGAGCGGCAAGGCGAGGACGTGCGTCTGGCGTTGGCA
>JBCCWM010000525.1:0-2830 GCA_039193505.1 Pseudomonadota bacterium
GGCGATCCCGCTGCTTGAGGCGCCGATGCCGATGGCAGATGCGCGCGCACTCCTCGCGAGCCTGCCGATCGAGGTCCTCCAACCGCTCCGCGATCAGGTCGTGCCGCGCGAAGCCGCGCTCGCCGCGCTCCTCTCGGCGCACATGATCATCTTCTGGCTGAGCCAGGATTCCAATGTCACGCCACCCGTGGCGCTGGCCTCCTTCGCGGCGGCGGCGATTGCGAAAGCAAATCCCATGAAGACCGGCGTCGCCTCGTGGAAGCTCGCCAAGGGCCTCTACATTGTGCCGCTCCTCTTCGCCTACACACCCATATTGGCGGGCGACACAGTGACGGCGCTCGGCGTTGCGGCGGTGGCCTTTGTCGGGATCTATGCGCTGGCGGGCGCGCTCCAGGGGTGCCTCGAGCACCCGGTCTCGCTCTGGCAGAGAGCGGCCCTCCTCGCCGCCGGGCTCGCCTGCATCTGGCCGGCGGGCCTTTGGGTTCATCTCGGCGCCGTCGCGGTGATCGCCGCCCTCTTTGCCCTGAACCTCCGTGCGAGGCGCCAAGCCCTGGCCTAAGCCGCTCGGGCCGGACGGCCGGAGCAGCCTGAGAGACCCCCGCCACACGTGGCGCTGCCGTGCCGGCGCACAATGCGAGGTCTCGCGATTTTGCTCAATATCACGGTCCACATCCGGGGCGGTTTGGGGTAGTGTGGCGGCGCGATTGCATCGCTCAGGGCGCCCTTTCGACGTGTGTGCAGCACGCGCGGCGCCCGCCCCCGCGGGCCGGGGATGACATCATTCGCGTGGAGGGCACGAAAACCACGCGCTGAGATGCAGGAGTGTCCAATGGGACCTTTTCCGCACGACGCGCCGAAGGCGCGGATCGACGATGACAACGTGGCCGGAACCGATGGGTTCGAGTTTGTAGAGTTCGCCCACCCAGACCCGAGCGTGCTGGAGAGCCTCTTCCGCGCAATGGGCTACACGGAGGTCGCGCGCCACAAGACCAAAGACATCTCGCTCTACCGTCAGGGCCGGGTCAACTACCTGATCAACCGCGATCCCGAGGGCCACGCGGCCTCCTTTGTCGCAGCCCACGGGCCCTGCGCGCCCGCGATGGCCTGGCGCGTGGTCGACGCGGCCCACGCTCTCAAATGCGCCCTCGACTACGGCGGGGAGGAGTACACAGGACCCGGCAAGTCGATCGACGCGCCGGCCGTGATCGGGATCGGCGGATCGCTCCTCTACTTCATCGAGGACTATGACGCGGGCCGCTCCCCCTATGACGCCGACTTCACCTGGCTCGGCCCGCGCGATCCGGAGCCGGTGGGCGCCGGGTTCTACTACCTCGACCACCTGACGCACAACGTGATGCGTGGGAACATGGACACCTGGTACCGGTTCTATGCGACTGCGTTCAATTTCCGGGAGATCAAGTTCTTCGACATCAAGGGCAAGATGACCGGCCTGACCTCCCGCGCGCTGACCTCGCCCTGTGGCAAGATCCGGATCCCGATCAACGAGAGCGCGGACGAGAACTCTCAGATCGAGGAATACCTCAAGGCCTACAAAGGCGAGGGGATCCAGCACATCGCGGTCGGGACCGAGGACATCTACGCGGCGACAGATCTCATCGGCGCGAACGGCATTGCCTTCATGCCGCCGCCCCCCGACACCTACTACGCGAGAAGCCACGCGCGTGTGCGCGGCCACACAGAACCGATCGAGCGCATGAAAGCGCATGGGATCCTGATCGACGGCGAGGGCGTGGTCGACGGGGGGACGACGCGCATCCTCCTCCAGATCTTCTCGAAAACGGTGATCGGGCCGATCTTCTTCGAGTTCATTCAGCGCAAGGGCGATGACGGCTTCGGCGAGGGCAATTTCAAGGCGCTCTTTGAGTCGATCGAAGAGGATCAGATCCAGCGCGGCGTCCTTCAGGCGGAGGGCTAACGCCGGCGGGCCATGGTCGGGTCCAGCGTGTCGCGGAGCACATCGCCCAACATGTTGAGCCCAAGAACGGTCAGCGCAATCGCGAGACCGGGGACGAGCGCGGTCCAGGCCGCGACGTCCAGATAGTCCCGCGAGGCCTGGATCATCAGCCCCCACGAGGGCGTCGGCGGCTGCGTCCCGAGGCCGAGGAAGGAGAGCCCGGCCTCGGCCAGGATGGCAAAGGCGACGGAGATCGTCACCTGCACGATGACCGGCGCCATGATGTTGGGCAGCACGTGGCGCCGGATGATCCGAAGGCTGGAGGCGCCCTGGACCTGCGCCGCCTCGATATAGGGCAAGGCCATGACCCTCAGGACCTCACCCCGGACGATCCGCGCGAGATAGGGGGCGAAGGCCACGCCGATCGCAATGATCGTGTTCTGGATGTTCGGCCCGAGGATCGCCGCGATGGCGAGCGCGAGGAGGAGCACGGGGAACGACAGAAACGTGTCGACCAGCCGCTGCAGGAGGCTGTCCGTCCAGCCGCCATAGTAGCCCGAAATCAGCCCAATCGGCAGCCCGATCAGCACCGAAAGCCCGACGGCCGCCACGGCGATCCCAAGCGATGTCGTCGCGCCGAGGAGGACGCGCCAAACAAGCTCCCGCCCCAACTGGTCGGTGCCCATCGGATGCGCGAAGGATGGCGGCTCGAGCCGGGCGCGGACGTTGATCTGCGTGGTCCAGTCGAGCGGAACGGTGAGCGGCGCAATCAGAGCGGTCAAAACGACAAGACCCACAAGGCCGAGGCCGATCAACGCCTTGGGCTTGGTGAGCGCCTGCATCTCAGCCGAGCTCCACCCGTGGATCGATCACCGTGTAGAGGATATCGACCAGCAGGTTGGTCAGCATCACGAC
>JBCCWM010000526.1:0-2822 GCA_039193505.1 Pseudomonadota bacterium
GGACCGCGCGACGAACGCAGCCGCCCGCTCCTGGCCTGGCCGCAGTGCACGTTCGGGCGTGGCGGGGAGGCGACGGGCCGTCGAAAGCGGCGTCTCGGCGACAGGGGCGCAGCTTCCGTCTCCGGCGTCCTTGCCGGCGGGGTTTACCCGACGGGTCTCGATCCTCTCCGCGGCGCGCCGAGCGGGGCGCCATCGGTCCGAGGCCCGCGGCGGAGGAGGGGCAAAGGCGAGCGCTTGCGGGCCAGCATCATCCCCTCGGAGCCCCGCTCGGCGCGCTCTCGGAGGCCGTGGCCAGCCTTGGCGCACGACACGCCTCCCCCCCCCCCCGCTCTCCCGGGAGCTTTGACCTTCGGACATCGGTCAACCTTCTCTTCGGACGGGGAGATCCTCCTCAGAACGCGACCGGAGATCCAAGCGGGTCCCATCGAACGCCATCCCCTCCTGCCGCATCGGGCCGAGGCACACCCGCAAAGGACCCAAATCCCCCACTCATGGCCAGAGCCCCACACCTTCAAAAACACATGGCGACGGACAGTGCGGGAGGTGTCAGATGATGGGATGCGGCATCGCCTCGATCAGCTCTCGCGTGTAGCCGGTCTCGGGCGCGGTCAAGACGCGGTTCGTGTCTCCGATCTCCACGAGCTCACCCGACCGCATGACGGCAACCCGGTCGCAGAGCATCTGCACGACCGCGAGATCGTGGCTCACAAAGAGGTAGGTCAGGCTCAGGCGGTGGCGCAGCTCCGCCAACAGGTTGAGCACCAGGGCCTGGATGGAGACATCGAGCGCCGCGGTCGGTTCGTCCAGGATCAGCAATGTCGGCTCCACGGCGAGGGCTCGGGCAATGCCGACACGGGCCTTTTGACCGCCCGACAACTGATGCGGCAGCCGTGACAGGAGCGCTGTGGGCAAGCCGACCTGCTCGGCCACCTCCTCCACCCGCGCGCGACGCTCTGGTGTGGTCTGCTTGGCGAGATGGCGCAGCGGCTCGCCAATAGCCTCGGCCGCCGTCTGCCGCGGATTGAGACTGTCGGTTGCGTCCTGGAACACCATTTGGATCAAAGGCCGACGCGGATCGCTGGAGAACCGCTTGGCTGGCACATCAAAAAGCGACGCGCCGCCGAACAGCACCTCGCCCTCGGAGGCGTCCTGCAGCCGTGCAATGATGGAGGACAGGGTCGACTTGCCCGACCCGCTCTCGCCGACGAGCCCCAGACAGCCCCCCGCCGGCACGTCGAAACTGACCCCCTTTAGGGCGTGGATCGCTCGGGACTTGCCGGCAAATGTCTTTGCAACGTTTCGCACGGAGAGGAGCGTCTCACCGTGTTCCGGGACCGGAACCTCGGCGCCGGCCTCGACGAGCTCATGCAACCTCTTGCCGGCATGCGGTGTCGCGGCGACGAGGCGCTTGGTGTAGGCGTGCTCGGCCGCCCGCCCAAGCGTTGCAGCTGTGCCGCGCTCGACGATCTCCCCGTCCTTCATGACCACCAAACGGTCGCAGTAGTGTCCGGCCAAACCCAGATCATGGGTGATCAGGATCACCCCCATTTGCCGACCGCGCGCCAGTGCTTGGATCAGGTCCATCACGCGTTTTTGCGTGGTGACGTCGAGGCCGGTCGTCGGCTCATCGGCAATCAGGAGCTTCGGCTGGCAGGCGAGCGCAAGCGCGATGACGATCCGTTGGCACATGCCGCCCGACAGCTCGAACGGATAGGCGTGATAGCGCGCGGCGGCGTCGTTGATCTGGACCTCCTCGAGGGCGGCGATTGCCTTGGCGCGAGCGTTCTGTCGAGTGGCCTGCGCGTGTTGTCTCAGCACATCCTCAATCTGCTGGCCAATTTTGCGGATCGGGTTCAGGGCGGCGCGCGGGTTCTGGAACACCATGGAGATCTCGCGTCCCCGGATGTCGTTCAGGTCGCCCTCCGAGGCTTGGGAGAGGTCCATCCCACTGTAGTTGAGCCGGCCCGAGACGATCTCGCCCCCTGCATCGAGGATCCGCAGGACGCTGAAGGCCGTGACGGATTTGCCCGACCCGCTCTCTCCGACGATGCCCAGGGTCTCCCCCCTCTCGAGCGTCAGATCGACGCCGCGCACCGCCTCGACCGGGCCGTTGCGCGTCTCGAACCGAACGCGGAGATCGCGGATCTCCAGCATCAGCGCCGTTGTCTCGGATCGACGATGTCGCGGAGCCCGTCGCCGAGAAGGTTGAACGTGAAGACGGCAAACATCAGCCAGAGGCCTGGAAACACAGCCAACCACCACTCCCCGGAGATGATGTAGTTGGCACCCTCCGCCACCATGATGCCCCACTCCGGTGTGGGCGGGCGGACGCCAAGGCCTATGAAGCTGAGGCCGGCGGCGTTCAGCACCGCCCAGCCCATGTTGAGCGAGACCTGCACCATCATCGGCGGCAGCGCGTTGGGAAAGATGTGGAGCGCCACGACCCTGAGGTCGGAGTTTCCGGCCAGTCTTGCCGCCTGCACAAACCCCGCCTCGCGTCGGATGTTGACTTCGGCGCGCACCACACGGGCGTAAAAGGGTGTGTTGATGACGGCGGTTGCGTAGATCACGTTCTCCACCGTGTTGCCGAGCGCGGCCACAATGCCCATGGCGAGCACGAAGAGCGGAAACGCCATGATCATGTCGAGCCCACGGCTGATGACCGCATCGAGCCACCCGCCCCAGTACCCCGCCGCGCACCCGAGAACCGAGCCAGCGGCAAACGACAGCGCCACGGCCCCGACGGAGATCGCCATGTCGAGGCGTGTGGCCACGATCACACGACTGAAGACGTCCCGCCCAAGATGATCGGTGCCGAACCA
>JBCCWM010000527.1:0-2814 GCA_039193505.1 Pseudomonadota bacterium
ACGGCCCACATTACATCTGGGGCGCGACGGCGCGGATCATCATCCGTCTGGCAAGCGGCCTGCACGGAACGGCGTGACCAGGCTTCGCGCGGCGTGGCTGACCTCTGAGGCCGCGCAGACGGTGATGGCCGCGCTCAGCGTGGAGGGTGCCCGCGTGTGTTTTGTGGGGGGGTGCGTGCGGAATGCCCTCCTCGGGGCACCGGTGTCGGATCTCGACATCGCAACCAACGCTCGACCGGAGGCGGTGATGCGCCTCGCGGAGGCGGCCGGTCTCAAAACCGTTCCGACCGGCATCGACCACGGCACGGTCACAGTGCTGGCCGGTGGCGTGCCCTTCGAGGTCACGACATTCCGCCGGGATGTCTCGACCGACGGGCGGCGTGCGACAGTTGCGTTCTCGGACAGTCTCGAGGAGGACGCCCTGCGGCGCGACTTCACGATGAACGCGCTCTATGTCGGTCCGGACGGCGAGATCGTCGATCCGGTGGGGGGGCTCGCCGACCTCGCCATCCGCCGCTTCCGCTTCATCGGCGAGGCCGATCAGCGCATCCGGGAAGACTATCTGCGCATCCTCCGTCTCTTTCGGTTTCACGCTCAGTACGGCGACCAAGCTGCGGGCCTGGATCCGGCCGCGCTCGCCGCTGTGGCGCGCAATCGAGCCGGGCTCGCCGCCATCAGCCGCGAGCGGATCCGCGCGGAGCTCGCGAAGCTCCTGCTCACACCCGACCCGATGCCGGCCGTCCGCGCGATGGACGACACCGGCGTCCTTGAGGAGGTGTTGCCCGGCGCCGACACAACCGTCCTCGCCCGCCTGATCGACGTTGAAGGCGATGCACCGCCCCGTTGGATCCGTCGGCTGGCGGCCCTCGGCGGCGGCGACCGGAGCGAAACGCTGCGCCTGTCGCGAGTGGAGGCGCGGGCTGCCGATACGCTCGCTTCGGCGGAGGCGGGCGCGACCGACCCCGCCGAGGTTGCTTACCGCGCCGGGGCCGACCTCGGCACCGACGCAGCGCTTCTGGCGCTCGCACGGGGTCGCGATCCTGGGTTGGACTGGCCGGCACGGGTCCGTCGGGCGGCCTCGGCGGTCTTTCCGGTGGCCGCGCGCGATCTCAGCCCGACGATCCCCCCCGGACCCGCGCTCGGTGAGGCGCTCCGCCGGCTCGAGGCGCGCTGGATTGCGTCCGACTTCAGTCTGGAGCGCTCGGACCTCCTGGCTCTCGCGGCCTCGGTTGAGGATTGACAGCGCTTGCCCCGCGTGAAACGTAAGCAAGGCTGACCAAACCGAGGCGCCGCCATGGGCATTGAAACACTTCTCAGCTTCGTTCAGGTCTTCGCGGCGGCCGTCTGGACGCCGGGACCCAACAACGCGATGCTGGCGGCCTCGGGTGCGACCTTCGGGTTTCGCGCGACGCTGCCCCACCTCATCGGGGTGGCATTCGGATTTGCGGCGATGCTCTTTATCGTGGCCCTCGGGATCGGCGCCGTGTTCGAGAGGGTCCCGGTGTTAGAGCCGATCGTGCGCCTGGCCGGTGTCCTCCTCCTCCTTTGGGTTGCCTGGCTGATTGCCACGATGCGCCCGCCCGGCGCGGCCGGCGGGCGGCAACGGCCCTTCACCCTGACCGAAGCCGTGCTGTTTCAGTGGGTGAACCCCAAGGCCTGGGCGATGACGATTGCGCTGGCCGGCCTCTTCACGGCGCCCGAGACCGTGCTGCGCGATGCAAGCATCCTGGCCCTCCTTTCGGCCCTCATCGGCCTGACCTCCGCCTCCGGTTGGACCGGGCTCGGCGCGGCGTTGCAGCGGGTGCTGGCCGCGCCCGGGCGACTGCGCATCTTCAACATCGCGATGGCGACGATGATCCTCTTCGGTGTCGGCGCGATCCTCCTCGAGGGTGGGATCTAGACGCCGACGTTGCGCGAATCGATTGCGCGTCGTAGAGAGAACATACCAAGAACAGAGAGGGGGATGACATGTCGGATCTGAAAGCCATCGCGGAAAAGCTGGTGGAGTACTGCAAGACCCAACAAGAAGACAAAGCCTTGGCGGAGCTCTACGATCCGGCGATCGTGTCGGTGGAGGCCGCGTCAATGCCCGGCATGAGCCGGGAGGCCTCCGGCATGGACGCCCTTAAAGGGAAGCATGCCTGGTGGAACGAGAACTTCGCGGTTCATGGCGGCAGCGTGACCGGCCCATTCCTGCATGCAGATGACCGTTTTGCAGTGATCTTTGAGCTCGACGCGACCAACAAAGCGTCGGGCGAGCGGAGCGAAATGAAGGAGGTCGCCCTCTACACAGTGGGCGGCGACGGCAAAATCGTCCGGGAAGAGTTCTTCTACTGAGCCCGCCCAGTTGCGTTCCTTATGCCGGAGTTTCGCATTCGTCCGGTTCGCGGCGGCGAGGAGATTGCCGCCGTGCGTGACCTCCTGCGGGACGAGGCCGTGCCGGACGGCATCGTCCTCTTCGGCCGCGGGGTCAACGGCGCGCCGCTCGGCGCTCTGATCCTCGCGCGCGCGGATCTGGCGCGGTGCACCATCCACAGGCTCTATGTCGCGCCCGAAGGCCGGGGGTTGGGCCTCGGCGCGGCCCTCGTGTCGGCTGCAGCTGACCGAGCGGCGCGGATGGAATGCCGCAGCCTCATGTCGAGCGGACCGGGCACGGTCTTCTGCGGCCGTGTCGGGTTTCGGGCCGTCGGCGCTGCGATGACGCTCAGTCTTTCGGCGCATCGTCCCGCGTGACGACCCCGCGCAACCAAATGTAGAGGAACGGCCCGAGGACGACGCCCGCCACCGCGAGGTGGGCGACGACAAGCCAGGGCC
>JBCCWM010000528.1:0-2808 GCA_039193505.1 Pseudomonadota bacterium
CCTCTTCGCGACGATGCCCAACTCACGGCGCCGCTCCGCGGTCGAAGCCTGCGATCGCCGTATCGCTGCTCTGATGGCGTGCGTGGTCGTGGCGCAACCATGACGTATCTATCCGATAAGGCGTCCTTCCGGCCCTCCGAATAGATCGCACCACCAAACTGTGGGAGCAAACAGGAGCTTTTCGACCTCGTCGATGGCCTGCGGGCCCTGTCCAGAGGCCTCCGGCCGCGCCGAGAGCTTGGCATCTCCAAGCGCCCGCAGCTTGCGGCCGATCGCGATTTCGCTGGCCGACACCCCAAACTCGGTCCACGGCCATTGCGCCGGGTCGACGAGCCGCCAGCGGACGACGCCGTCGAGAGACGGCCTCGGCTGGGGCCCCTCGCTGCGGGGGCGTCAGCAGAGACGGCTTGGCCCGGTGCCTTGCGCCCGATCGGGCCGTCCGGATCCTCGGCGTTGACGCGAAGAAGCCGTTCGTCGGGAACACGGTCCACCGGACCGTGTTCTGCTCCTCCTCGCCACCCGATCTGGCGGGTCGCGCCGCCGACCCGTGCGGCGTCCATTCGGCTGCCGCCGTCCGGTGTCACCGCGAGCAGCCGTCGAACGTGCCGTGCATCCCGGTTTGTGCGCGCCGGCCGCCGCAGATCATCCGCCGAAAACTCCCTCCCGGACCCGATCCCCGCCGCCATCGAAAACCTCCCTCAGCTTTCCATAATGAAACACGCCACCAACCGATTGGGACCCCCACCGAAAGACGAGATCAAAGCGCGTTGGTTGAAGACCGATTTTGGGGATCGTGTCCCGATATGGCACTGCTCGGGTCCTCGCCATGGGCGCCATCCATGGGCGACAGGGATCGCCCGACCGTCCTCGCTCTGCCATCCGGATCGGGTGGGGGCGCGCCTTGGTCGAGCACGTCCGGCAGCGTGGGCCGGATGCGCTCGACCGGCAGGCGGCGTTGGCCTTGCGACGGACCTCCGCGCGCCCTCAGGGCGCGACGGGGATGGTATCGAGGGCCTCCGGCGCGGCGCCATCGATTGCGACACAGCTCCTCCGCGCCTGGACGAGCTTGGTGCTCTTTAAGGTAGCCTACAATCTGTTCTTCGCTGATACGGTCTTCTCTCCCTCGTCCGTCTCTTCTCTTGGAGAACAGGCTACCCTCAAATCGAGAGAACTTCAGAGGAGCAGGTCCCGCGGCACGCCCCGCGCAGATGACACGCCCGGCCTCAGAGGCATACATCTTCATCGATCGCACGGCTTTCGATGGCGGGACGCGCCGGCTGCCGATCGCCCGACCGCAACAAACCCGAACCGCCCGAAAGAGATCGGCAGGGGCCCAAGCGCGGTCGTGTCCGATGCCGCGGACACCGGTCGCTACCACTGATGTCGCGGAGCGCTGAGGCTGATGCCCAGGGGGGCTCCGGAGTGCTCGGCGAGGTGCCAGGCGAGAGCCAGGTTTGAGCTCAGGACCGGAAGGCCGAGGGCGCGTTGGAGATCGTCCAAGACCCCGAGGGTCCGCAGGTTGGTGCAGGACAGGAACACGCCGTCCAGCGCAGACCCTCCGACCAAACTCTCGGCCGCGCTCCGGATCGAGGTGGGCGCGATGCGGGCGACGTTGGCCTCGATCTCCTCGCCGAATGACACAACACGCGGCACCTCGAAACCGTGGGCTTCAAACGCTCGGCGGAGGGCCTCGGAGACCGACGCGATGTAGGGGGACACAATGCCAACCCGAGTGCAGTTCAGGCTTGAGAACGCAGCGAACGCTGCCGTCAGTGGGTCTGTGACGGCCTCCGTCCTGCAGCCCGCCTGCACCAGCGCGCGCACGCGATGCGCCCCGATCAGAGTGGACCCCGACGTGCAGCCATAGCCCACGGCATCGAAGCGGACCGCCTCGGGCATCAAAGCTGCGGCGGCTGGGAGAGCCGCCTCCATATCCCGGATCGTCTCCGGGTTGAGCGCGGCGCCCGAGGGGATCCGCGTAATGTGGAGGCAGACCTCGTCCGGAGAGAAGAGCCGCCGGAAGTCATCCTCGACGGTCTCGTCCGCCTGCAGCACCACAAGGCCGAGCCGCGGTCTGGTGTCCTCGACCAGCTCGTAGGGGTGCGTGGGCATCAAAGGATCTCCGGGATGGCGTTCGGAGCCCGCGGCGACAGGAGCTCGGCGCCGGTGTCGCGAAGCACAAGGTTCTCTTCGTGGACCATCAAACGACCTGCCCCCAGCACAGCACTCGGTTCGAGGGTCAGCACCATCCCGGGGCGCAGAACCGTGTCATCCTGCGGTGTCAGCGACGGCCATTCCGTCAGCGCGGTGCCCAAACCATGACCGAGCCGTCCACCGCCGGGCTCGGCGCCATGGCGGCGCAGCGCGGCGCTAAGCATTGCGTGCAGATCAGAGGCGCGGATCCCCGGTCGCAGGCTGTGCAGAACCGCGTCTGTCGCCTGCCAGAGCGCCGCATAGGTGCGCTTAACGGCCTCCGAGGCAGGACCGATTGAGAAGTTGCGATCGAAATCGCAGTAATAGCCGTCGCGCACGGCCCCTGTGTCGATCATCAGGACATCTCCCTGCTGCAAGGGGCGTTCATCGGGCGGTGAAATGACGTCTTCGTAGCCGCCGGGCCCGGCCGCCGCCGCAACATAGCTCACCCAATCCGCCCCCTCTTCGAGGCAAGCAATCTGGAAGTCTCGCGCCACGGCGTTGAGGCTGCGCCCGGCGCGGGCCACCTCACCGATCCGGCCAAAGGCCCGACCGGCGATGCTGCAACTTGTGCGGAGTTTCTCGATCTCGGCCTCTGACTTGACCTCTCGGACA
>JBCCWM010000529.1:0-2806 GCA_039193505.1 Pseudomonadota bacterium
AACGATCTCGAGGCCGCCGGCTACGGCCCGGCCCTTCGCACCACCGCCGCCGATGTGATCGGCCGGCTGACCTCAAAAGGAGACTGACATGAACACCGAATCGAACGCCATCTACATCACCTTCAACCTCGCCGGGATCGCGGTCGCCTACGGGATGCTCGGCCTGTCGATCTGGCTGGCGCCGGTCGACATTTCGACCAAGGGGTTCTGGGCCATGGGTGTGTTTCTGCTGACCCTTTCGCTGGTCAACTTCGTCAAGTACCGCGTCGACGATCGCGCCAGCCGCGAGAAGATCGCCCGGATCGAGGCGGCGCGGGACGAAAAACTCCTCGCTGACTACGTCGCTGAGACGTGACGCTGCGGGGCGGAGCCGCTAGGCTCCGCCCTATGACACCCGAGACCGTACGGCTGCTGGCCCGCTACACCACCTGGCAGAACGAGAGCCAGATCAAAGCCATGCAAACCCTGGATGACGCGGCGCTTCGGCTCGACCGCGGTGCGTTCTTCAGGTCGATACTCGCGACGGCGAACCACCTTCTCTGGGGCGACACGATGTGGCTGAGCAGGTTCGCCGGCACACCCGCCCCTCCGCCGGTCACGTCGGCGGGCGAGACGACGGATCTGACGCCGGACTTGCCCGCCTTCATCGCCGCGCGCACCGAGCGCAACGCCGAGATCTCAGCCTGGGCCGACGGCGTCACCGAGATCGAAGGCCCCCTCCGCTGGTATTCCGGCATGCTCGGCCGCGAGATGGAGAAGCCGCTCAGCCTCTGCATTCTCGGCTTTTTCAACCATGGCACGCATCATCGTGGCCAGATCCACGCTATGCTGACGGCAGCAGGTGTGACGCCAGACGACACGGATCTTTTCTTGATGGACTTGCCCTGAGGCCTCAGGAGGCCTCCGCGAGCTCTGCCATGATGTCGTCGGAGATCTCGAAATTCGCCGTCACGGTCTGAACGTCGTCGTCATCCTCAAGCGTGTCGATCAGCTTCATCAGCTTCTGCGCGCCTTCGAGATCCAGCGGGGTCGTGGTCTGGGGCTTCCAGATGAGCTTTGCCGTCTCGCTCTCGCCAAGGGACGCCTCGAGCGCGCTTGCCACTTCGTTCAGATCCGTCGCGTCGCAGTAGATCTCGTGCCCGTCCTCCGCGCTCTCGACGTCCGCGGCGCCAGCCTCGATCGCCGCGTCGAGGACAGCCTCGGCGTCGCCGGCCGCGGGCGGATAAACGATCAGACCCATCCGGTCGAACATGAAGCTGACGGCGCCTGTCTCGGCGAGATTGCCGCCCCCCTTGCCAAAGATCGAGCGCACATTTGAGGCGGTCCGGTTTCGGTTGTCGGTCATCGCCTCCACGATCACGGCAACGCCCGAAGGACCGTAGCCCTCGTAACGGATCTCCTCATAGGTGTCGGCATCGCCTCCCTGGGACTTCTTGATCGCGCGCTCGATCACGTCCTTCGGCATCGAGTTCGACTTGGCCTCCTTCACGGCCAGCCGGAGGCGCGGGTTCTTTTCCGGGTCCGGGTCGCCCATCTTGGCGGCGACTGTGATCTCCTTGGACAGCTTTGAGAACAACTTGGACCGCACGGCGTCCTGGCGCCCTTTGCGGTGTTGGATGTTTGCCCATTTTGAGTGGCCGGCCACGGCATCCTCCGTCTGCAACCCTAGCCGACGGTATAGGGGCCAACCCCCACCGCTTTCAAGGGGGCCCCGCTTTACCGGATTTTAGCGCTCGGCGGTCAGGCTCTCCTCGTCTTTTTGGGATGGGGACATTCATGTTCAGCCTGGCCGAGCTGCGCGATTTCGTCGCCCCTGTTGTCGGTCCCCCAGGTGCAACCCGCCGCCGTTTGAACATCGGTGCGGTCGTGGCCGTGTTGATCCTGGCGGTGTTCGTTCCCTCGGCCCTCCTCGTCGGCGCGCAGATGCGAACGATCCTCGCCGCAAAGCTCGCCGCCGAAGCGGCGCGGGTTGAGGCGGCCGCTGCGGCATTCCGCACTGTCTATCGCACTACGCTTGCTCAGGATTTGGACCGCCTGACGGAGCTTGCGGGCCGGTTGCCGCCGCAGCACACGTCTGAGTGCGACGCGCTTCTTTCGCGCGCCATTGCCTTTCAGCCCCACCATGGCAACCTTCTGCGCTATACCGCAGAGGGGCATCTGGCCTGCGCGGCCGAGCGCGGGGCGGCGGGAGCGATCAGCGATCGCGCCTATTTCCGCCGCGGCAAACACGCGACGGGGCCCTATGTCAGCGAAATCGTCCTCGGCGCGGGCACGGGTCGTCCCCTTCAAATGATCATCGTCCCACTCCGGAGTGAGACGGGGGTTTTTGACGGCGTGCTCGTTGCGGAGTTTCGTCTGGACTGGCTGGCTGAGCGGGTCCTGGCGAGCCAAATCCTGACGGATGTGCCGACGCAGGCCCTGAGTGTGACGCTCTTCGACCGCCTAGGGCGGATCGAACACAGCGCTCCGTCCGATGCGAGCGGCGGCGCCGTCGTGCGGGAGCTTGCACGGCAGATGTCGACGGGGGCTGCCACGAGGACCCTTGTGCGCGCGGCCTCGGCTTCGGGTGAGGCCCGAATCTACGCCCTTGCCGCGCTCGACGCCGCAAAAGGCATCGTGCTGGCCGTGGGCCTGCCCGAAAGTGCTTCGGTCCAACGCGCGGAAGCGCTGCGCGCGAACTCCGTGGTCACGCTGGCGCTTCTCGGCGTGGCCATTCTCGTCCTTGCCCTTCGGATCGGGCACATCACGTTGGTCCGCCCGATCCGCGCGCTCGCACAGCATGCCCAAGAGCTTGCGCAAGGCACAG
>JBCCWM010000530.1:0-2764 GCA_039193505.1 Pseudomonadota bacterium
AGGTCCTCGGCGCTTCGTCCAGCTCTATGCAGCTCGACGATCTGCTCCCGGAAAGCCGCCGGGTACGGGTTCCTTGTTCGTGGCATCTGAACACCTTTCCACTTCAGTCAAAGGGTGTCCACGAAACCGGGGGAACTCCAAAGCTCGGTGCGCAGGTTGGCCCTTGGCGGGCGCAGGTGGATCGGCCTGCGGTCTGGGATCGAAGGTTCGCGCCTGTCATGCGCTTCGCCGTGCGCTTCGCCAACTAGGGGGGCAGCCAGGCGCGCCGGCCCTCCGGGCTGTAGACGAAGCGGTAGATGGACTCCGCACTGATCACGTGGTCCCCTTTTCCAGCGTCATCCGCCCTGCGATCTGTTTGGGTGACCATCCCATGGCGACGCGATCCTCGACATGTTCGCGCAGTTGGATGGAGCGCACGATCTTCGAGCCTCCGAGCTTGCGCGCGCCGGCCCGACTGCCGGCGAGGCGCGAGTGACGGCGTGGCACCTCGCTGCTCTTGGACTATGTCTGACGCACGCCCTTGCGGTGCGGACTACGGGCCACGCTGCATCGGGCGCGGTCGTCGGTCGGTGGAGCCCACCCAGAGCGCTCCGCCAACCACGAGCGCTGCTCCGAGCCAGAATGCGACGGTGGGCGTTTCGCCAAAGACAGCCCATCCAACGCCGACTGAGAGCACAAGGCTCAGGTAGCTCAAGACTGAGAGAAATCCGGCCTCGCCGTGATAGTGGGCCCGCAGAAAGCAGAGCTGCGCCGACTGCGAGAGCGCCCCGACGAGGAGCAGCGGGAGCACATGAGCCTCATCGAGCGGGACCCACGACGCTGCCGCGAAAGGCGCGGATGCGAGGCCGAGGCCAACGGTGTAGAAGGCCATCATCACAACTTCCGGCGCCGCGCGAAGGCGGCGCGTGACGATCACGGCGCCGGACCCCGTCAGCACAACGACGCCTACGGCGGCGAGGCCCATCGTCCAGGCGACGCTGCCCGGTGAGGTCGCGATCAAAACGCCCGCCATCGCCACCGCCGCAGCGCACCAGCGCCGCACTCCAATGGGCTCACGCAGGAGGCCGCTGGCCAGTACCATCGTGACAATGGGGCGCGTGAACCCGATCGCGGTAAAGAGCGCCAGCGGCACTCGGGGCAGGGCGTAAAAGCTCGCCGTGAGCGTGATCAGGGAGAGGACGACGCGGAGGGCATGGAGGCCGAGATCTGGCACGCTCCGAAACGCCGCCCGCTCGCGCCAGATGAGCGGTGCGATGAGGAGGAGGCCGGTTGCCGCCCGCAGAAACACGATCTGCGTCGCCGGATAGTCCCCACCAATCGCCTTAACGATCGCCAGGGCCCAGATGTTGAGCGACAGGTCCGCGATGAGCCAGGCGCCACCTGCCCGATTGTCCCGCGGTGGGTCGCGGCTCATTCCCGCGGCGCAATGAGATTGGCGATCAGCCGGAACGCGCCTGGGACAAGGTGGTCCATCTGGTGGTGGAGGATCAGGGATGTGTGGATATGGCGCCCCGCGCCGATCTCCCCGACAAGGAGTGCGCCCTCAAGCGGCGTCTCACCCGGATCCCCCATCGCCAGAAGCGGCGTGTAGGCGGGGTCCCAGCTCTTGGCAAAGTAAAGCCCCCGCTCCTTGACCCACCCGTCCCAATCCGCTGTGCCAATTGGGTTGGGGGTTCTCAGCACGGCATGGTCCGCGATCACTCTCACGTCTGCGGTCTCGTCCGTGACCCGCCAGCGGAGCGAGGGCTGACCGATCTCGATCCGCCTCGGCGGGATCCGGTCGGGATCCCACCCGTCCCACGGACGGTGATAGAGGGTCAGAAGCGTGCCGCCCGCCTCCACCCATCGGTGAATGCGCGGCATCGCCGCGGCGAGACCCGGCCGAAAGCGCATCGCAAATATGCCGATGACGAGGCTTTGGCAGGCCGCTAGCGCGGCCTCCGTCAGCTCCGCCTCTGAGAGGTCGGTGACCTCCGCGCCCATTGCGCCGAGCCATTGGTCGACCCGGTCGTTGCCAGCCCCGATATAGCCGACCCGCGCCTCGGGAACCGCAATGTCGACCACATCGACCCGCGTCTCGGCAGGACGCGCCGTTGCGGTGGGTGCGATGTGGGGATGCGAGATCTGGCGCACGGTTGCTGCCGCGGCACCGTCGAGATGCAGGCCAATCGTGTGGGTCCCGATCGGCACGGCATCCGGTGCGGTCAGATCAAATCCGATCTCTGTCCGCGTGGCCTGCCATCCCTCGGGCAGGACGAGGTCGGGCTGCGCGCTTGAAGGTGCGATCCAATCGACGGCCACCGTGACGCGGCGGCCCGGTTTGGCCCGATTGAGGAGGGCGACCGTCGGGGTGAGGCCCGCGCGCGAGGCCGGAAGAACCACGGGCGGGCTCGCAAAGGGGAGGGCGGCCCGCACTCCGTCGATGGTCAGAGTGATCCGGGGCGCGCTCGGCCACATCGGATCGTAGACCGCGGGATAGGGGTCGTGCACCGCGTCCGCCGGCACGGCCACCTGTCCGCCGCGCATGTCCCAGCCCTCAGGGCACTCGATCGCCAGATCGACCGTTTCGGCGGTGCCGCAACCGAGCTCGGTGCGCACTGCAACGGTGCTCCCTGCGGTGACGAACGTCCCCTCGACCTCGGCACGGGCTTCGATCCCGAGGGCAAGGCGCAGGGCGTGGCCCAATTGCTGTTCCTTCGCATCGAGCCGGTGCAGGATTTCGCCCGTCAGACCCATTGGGCAGGCAGTGCGCGCGAGGCGCACC
>JBCCWM010000531.1:0-2737 GCA_039193505.1 Pseudomonadota bacterium
CGGACTTCACGCCGATTGGCACGACGGAGGGCGGGTCCTTCACCGAGGCCATTCTCGGAGATGCCGAGACGCTCGACATCGCGGCCGCAGAGGCCGAGCATGTCGATGCCGCGCGCGATCTGGCCACTGCCCATCCCGATCTCGGCGCATTGGTCCTCGAATGTACCAACATGACCCCATACGCTCCGGCGATCCGCGCAGCGACCCGGCTGCCGGTTTTTGCGATGCCCGGCTTTGTTGAGTGGTTTCAACGGGCGCTTGTTCCGCGCCGCTACCCGCGCCCGTGATGCCGATCTGACGCATGGAACTGGAACCTTAAGCTCTCCTTAGGCAAAATCTCGCACAGATTGAACAAACGGCGCGAACCGTCTCGGCGGGAGCGTCCCGAATGTCCATGATATGTGCCTGTAACCTGTACCGTCCGTTCCCTGTACCCCATTCCGAGAAAAGAGGTGTCGGATGATCAAGACTGCCGTTGCCGGGCTGGCTCTGCTTGCCCTCATTCCGTCCGTTTCGTTCGCCGGCGGCGGGCATGACCATAGTCATGGCGGCATGGCCACCGTGTCCGAGGGCCAGGCCGCGCCAACACTCGCGCTCGACGCATCGCCGGACACGATGAGCGGGTACAACCTGCATTTGATGGTCGAGAACTTCACCTTCAGTCCCGAGCGCACGGGCGTCGAGTCCGACGCAGTCGAAGGGCACGCGCACCTCTATGTCAACGATGTCAAAGTGGGCCGGGTCTACGGCACTTGGGTGTATCTCTCCGGCGAGATGCTGCCCGAAGCCGAGAACACCGTCCGCGTGACGCTGAACGACAATATGCACCGCGATTGGATGGCGGATGGCGCGGTTGTAGCGGCGGAGGTCGTTCTGCCGGGCACGGCAATGTCTGCGGGACACGATCACAGCGCCCACCACGGTCACAAGAGCAACTGAGCCAATGGTGCATTTGAAACTGGCGGGTGCTGTGGCGCTTGCCATGATTGTCGCTGTCCCGGTCTCGGCGCATTCGCGTAAAACCGGGACGGAGCCCGCCGACGGGGCGGTCCTCGACGCGGCGCCGGAGACGATCCGGATGGATTTCGATCAGCCGATCGCAATCACGATGATTCGCCTCATCGACGGCAGCGGAGCGGAGCTGCCGGTGACGCAGGACAAGAGCCTGAAGAAAGTGATGACTTTTGAGGCAGTCCCACCTAGCTTGTCCGCTGGTACATACACGATCGAATGGCGCGGTCTGTCCGATGACGGGCACCCCGTACAGGGGACATTCTCCTTCGACGTGAGGTAAGGGAGAGACGGCGATCGGCGCGCTGATCGAGGCGGACGGGCTCATCCTGCTGTCTGTGATCTTGCGCATCGCCGTCTATGCGACCGCGCTGGTCGCAGCTGGCAGCGTGCTGGCGCGCGTCTTGCTCGACAACCTCGACCACACGGCGAAGGGTCAGCTTTGCGATCAAGCCGCCCTCGCCGCGCTTGTGGGCATGGTGGTGTCCGCGGCGCTCATTCCGCTTCGCGTTTGGTTTCTGACAGGCGACAGCATTGTCGGCGCCGCCGAGCCCACGCTCATCGGGATGGTGACCGACAGCCCGCTCGGCGACAGCGTGCTCTGGCGCGGTGCGGGTTTGGCGCTGATTTTCCTCCTTGGAATCGTCGACACCACGTTCACGCGCATACTGGCGACCGTCGGGGCCGGCCTCGTTGCGTTTTCCTTTGCGATGATCGGACACACGATGACGGAACCACGCTGGTTGCTCGCGCCCCTTGTTGTCCTGCACACCACGATGGTGGCGTTCTGGATCGGCGGCTTCCGACCGCTGCACTCCATGGCGCTCGGTGCGCCGCACCTCGCCGGCGCGTTGGCCCACGAGTTCGGACAGAAGGCCCTCGGCGCCGTGGGCGTGCTGATTGTCTCCGGGGGCCTCCTTCTCGTGCTTCTGGCCGGGTCACCCGCACGGATCCTTGAGACACTCTACGGTCAACTCTTTGCGATCAAGCTGGCTGTCTTTTCGCTGTTGATGGGGCTCGCCGCTCTCAACAAGCTGTTTCTAACGCCGGCACTCCTGGCCGGGCGGCGCAGTGCAGCGGGCCGGCTCCGCCGCTCGATCCGGGCGGAAGTGCGGCTTGTCGCCCTGATTTTCGTGATCACCGCACTGGCAACCACGATCACCTCTCCCGCCTAGTGGAGCGCCTCCAACGCTTGGACCCCTCTGGCTCGAGCGGCGATGATCGCGTCGGGATCGGCGCGCCGGACGAAGGGTTTGGCCTCGGTCGCGGTGTGGTCGGCGATGAACCGGTTGATCGCGGCCCGAAGGTCTAGGACGGAATGGACGACACCGGGCTTCGACCGGCGCCGGGTCGGCGTCGCGAAGACGCCCTCGACCGCGTTCGGCCACGAAGGTGAGGTCGGTGTGACGTGGACCGTCCGGCGCGGGTGACGCCCGAGCCGGCGGCGCAGCGCCGGCGTCTTCTGCGACGAGACGGTGTCGCGGATCGCGTAGACCACCGTGCCGGCCGGCGTCTTCTGCGACGAGACGGTGTCGCGGATCGCGTAGACCACCGTGCCGGCCGGGATCTCGCGTCCGCAACACCCTCGAGCGCGAGATCCCCGCCGGCACGGTGGTCCACGCGATCCGCGACACCGTCTCGTCGCAGAAGACGCCGGAGCTGCGCCGCCGGCTCGGGCGTCACCCGCGCCGGACGGTCCACGTCGCACCGACCTCACCGTCGTGGC
>JBCCWM010000532.1:0-2737 GCA_039193505.1 Pseudomonadota bacterium
ATCGAGGATTGAGTGATGAAGGACGCCTACACCCACATCGCGCGCCCGCCCCAAGCGGGCGCCCCCCTGATCTTTGCATTCCACGGCACAGGCGGGGACGAGCATCAGTTCGATGGCCTGCTGGCCGAGATTGCGCCGAACGCCGGCCTCGTCGCCCCCCGCGGCGATGTCAACGAGGGCGGCGCGGCGCGGTTTTTCCGCCGCACAGGCGAGGGGGTCTACGACATGGTCGACCTCGCCCGCGCGACAGAGAAGATGGCCGGGTTCATCGCCGCGCACCGCAGCGCGCATCCGGATGTTCCGGCACTCGCGCTCGGCTACTCGAACGGGGCCAACATTCTGGCGTCGCTGCTCTTCAAGGACCCGACGCTGTTCGACGCGGCTGCCCTGCTCCACCCGCTGATCCCGTGGACGCCCGTACCGCAGCCGGCGTTGGCGGGCCTGCCGATCCTTCTGACGGCCGGGCGGCGGGATCCGATTTGCCCGTGGCCCCTGACCGAGAGCTTGATGGAGTACCTCTCCAGCCAGGGAGCGGATCTGCGTCAGAGCCTCCATGACGGCGGACACGAAATCCGACCACCTGAGATCACCGCACTCGCGGGCTTTCTGGCGGCCCGGGAGGTGGTGCCGACCTGACCGCGATGGGGCTCGGGCGACCCAAGTTAGCGTCGCAAGCCGACCTGGAATGTGGCGCCGGCGCCGAGCTCCGAGCGCACGGCGATCCATCCGCCATGCGACGTGGCAATCCGCTGACAGAGCGCCAGGCCAAGCCCGGCACCGGGATACTCGTCCTGCGCGTGGAGGCGCTCGAACATCTCGAAGATCCGACCATGGAACTTCGGGGCGATCCCAATCCCGTTGTCGGTCACCTCGATCACAACGCACGAGACGCCCGCGGGCACCTGCCGGATCGAGACCTCCGGCATCGCTTCCGGCGCATGATAGGTGAGTGCGTTCTGGATCAGGCTGCGGAAGAGCATGGTGAGTTGGGCCCGCGTGCCGGTGACGCATGGCAGCGGCCCGACCGAAACACCCCTGCGCGGGGACCCACCCTCGTCAGAACTCTCCTCCAGAACCGCATGGACCACCTCGTCGAGAGACACGCGCTGCGGCTCCTGCTCCATCTCCGCGGCGACAGAAAACCGCGCGATGTCAGCTACGGTGCGCTTGACCCGGGTCAGGACACCGATCGTCGCAACAATGTCTGCCAGGTCGACATCCGTGTGGGCATTGTCCTCGAGAAAAAACCCAAGGGCCTGAACGGCGGAGTTCACAGGGCTCGCGATGTCGTGCGTGAGGGCGCGCGTGATCGCCGTCTGGTCCTGGTGCCTCCGGAGGAGGTGTTTCCTTTCACTCTCGAGCGCGGCCACACGTGCGCGAAGGCGCACCAGCTCTTCCTGCGCAGGCGAAAGACCTGACGCGATTGGGTCCGACACACGTGGTGCCAACTCAGAGATTTCCGTCATAACCGCTTGGGCCAACCGCTCTTCAGGCGAGGATGGCAGCCGGTTTGGGGAGATCTCTGCCAACGCGCTGACGACGGTGGCATAGAGATCGCTGAGGCCGATGCCTTGTCGGAGGAGCGGCATCGCATGCGCCGCGATCTCGGTCGGCGCCGCCTGGTTGGGTCGGGCAAGACCGTCCTCCAGCACCAAGCGGAACACATGCATTGATGGCGCACAGTGCGATTTGGTCTCTAAGCTCATTGCGGTCCCGTCGCATGCGGCGCGCCTCTGGTATGAGCACACACGCGCGACGTCCGACACCGCCAAAGTCTGTTGCGCAAGGGAGAGCCCCTCCCACATCCGACGCGCACACCAACTCCAAGCATCAGGTCGCTCCACACCCAGGTTACGGAACAACCGGATGACAAAGTCTGGTAAAAATTTCCTTAAATTTTTGGCGGTTTGGCAGTCCCCGCTTCCGCCCCGTTGACCACCAGAATGGTCCCACTGCGCCGGACTGGCGGCTGCTTTGCGACAATCAAGGAAAGCGCGATCTCACAGGCCGCCCGCGCTTCGTCCTCCCGGCCGAATGTAGCCCCGCCACCGCCGTTCACCTCGAACATCCGATCGAGCCCGCAAGACTGTCCACCTCTTGGGATGCTCTTTCTCGGGTTGGACGCACTGTTGACCGACAGCCGTATCGCGACTGTCAGCGATGGCGGTCGCCATGTGCTCAACCGCCGCGTCGGTTTGTCAAGCATGCGCAGGCTTGGCACACGAGCAGCGCGCCCTTCTTCAAGCTGATCGACCTCTCTTGATAGCGCCGCAGGGCCAATGTCGGTAGCTCGACTGCGACCGCCCCGAACCTCATACGAACTCTGCAGGCACGCACCGCTGCAACGCCTGCGCTGAGCGCGAGCGGGTTTGATTGGAACATGAATGCCTCAATCACGCTTGCCGCAACCGACATGTTCTCCAAATGGGCCTCCTGAACCGAGGCCGCTGGGCTCCCGGTGCGACCGGCGCGCTCTTGTGCGCCGCCGGAGATCTTGTCGGGGACAGCGCAGTTTCTCGCCCGATCGTACGATGTCGAGAACCGGCTCGGTGAGGAACTCCATCATAGTGTCGATGTCGATCTAGGGTTCCCCACTGTTCCCGGACGTGAGGGTGAAGTCCCCCCGGGACGAAGTGGCGGAGCGGGGGCGGTTCTTGCGGGAGGGCACGGAGGGCGCCGGTGCGCGATTGGCTGTTTTTTGGCGCGAGCGGGGTGGGCAAATTGAACGTCTGGGGTG
>JBCCWM010000533.1:0-2729 GCA_039193505.1 Pseudomonadota bacterium
CACCTGGCCCGGGTGGCGCCGGCGGCCCTCCGCCACCGCCTCCGTCGCGACCCGCTGGATGAGGCCGGCACAACGGCGCGGGTGCTCCGCGCCGTCGACGCCGTGATCGGCGTGTGACGGGACCCCTCGGTGCGCGGCCCAAAGCGTCGGTCTTAGCGTTGGCAACCCGTGGCCAGGACCGGCTGTCCCTTGTCAGTCCGCCGATCCGCCCAGTGATCCCTCGCCACCCGCGAGCCGCCAAACCGGGTGGCCGTCCCCGATGACATGTGTCCCTGGCAGCCGTGGACCCGGCGTGAGCGTTCGGCAGCCGCTGCGTCGCACGCCCTTCCAGCCTTTGGGGGAGCCGGCGTCGATGCTGGTCGAGACCGGGGTGAAGAGCTGTGCTGGCGGAGTTCGCCGCCATCGCGCACGGCCGCGCCATCCTGTTGGAGCGCTGCCCGCGGCCCTCTCGTGGTTTGCACCGGAACGAGGCGCCCAGCGCCGCGCAGACGGCGAAGCCCAGAGCCGAAGATGCGTCCTGGCCTGCGGCTCCCGGGCTTCGCGCCTCCGATGACGGCGCAGATCGATGTGCTCGAAGATGCGCTCCGTGCGGCGGCCCTCGTGGCGCTCGACCCCGGGCTCGGCGGGATCCTGCTGCGCGCCCGCGTGGGCGAGACGCGGAGCCTCTGGGAAGCGCGCCACCGGGAGATTGCCCCCCGCCCGATCCGGCGCGTGCCGCCCGGCATCGCGGACGATCGTTTGCTCGGAGGGCTCGACCTGGCAGCGACGCTCGGCGCTGGGCGCCCGGTGATAAGCACCGGCCTGATCGCGGAGGTCGGGCGGGGCACCCTCATTCTGCCGATGGCCGAGCGGGCAAGTGCAGGAACGGCAGCCAGGATCGCCGCCGCGCTCGATGAGGGAACGGGTCTCACCGTTCTGGCCCTCGACGAGGGGATCGACGTGGAGGAACGCTGCCCCGCGGCGCTCTCCGATCGACTTGCGTTTCACATGGACTTTACGGGCGTTGAGGGGCGGTCCTTGCCCGATTTGCCCATGGATCTCGACCGGGCGCGTGCGGCCTTGTCGGCGCAGCCGGCCGATCCTGGGGCGGCGGAGCTCTTTGCGTCGGCTGCCGGGGCTCTCGGCATTGCATCGCTCCGCGCGCCGTTGTTCGCCCTGGCCGCTGCGCGTGCGGACGCAGCGCTGGCCGGTCGTGCGTCCTTCGGAGAGGTTGAGGCGGCGCGGGCCGCGCGTCTTGTCCTCGGCCCCCGCGCAACGCAAATGCCTGAGGCCGACATGGAGGACGCGGACGAGCCGCCACCGCCGCCGGACCCGCCGCAAGACGGGCAGCAGGAAGATGGCCAAGGGCAAGGCGAGGTCGCGCCGGATCAGCTGATCGAGGCGGTCCGTGCGTCGTTGCCGCCCGAGGTGCTGGCGCGGCTCCGGACGGCGTCCCTGCGCACCGCCGGCGGCGGCCGAAGCGGGGCCGGCGCCCTTCAGTCCTCCGGTCGCCGCGGCCGGCCGGCCGGTGTGCGGCGCGGCGATCCGCGCGGACCGGATCGCGTCGATCTGGTCGCCACCCTTCGGACTGCAGCGCCCTGGCAGCCGCTTCGGCGACGCCTCGCGCCGGAGCCCCCCGACCACCTCATCGTGACACAGGACGACATCCGCGTGCGCCGCCACGTCGAGACGCGAGAGCGGTTGGCCATCTTTGTCGTCGATGCTTCGGGCTCGGCCGCCATGGCCCGGCTCGGGGAAGCGAAGGGGGCGGTGGAGCTGATGCTGGCGGAGGCGTATGTGGGACGGGATCAGGTCGCGCTGATCGCTGTGCGCGGCCGCGCGGCGGAGCTTCTTTTGCCCCCGACGCGAAGCCTCGTGCAGACCAAGCGCCGACTGGCGGCCCTCCCGGGTGGGGGCGGCACACCGCTTGCCTCCGGGCTCGAGGCGGCGCTCGCGCTTGCGGAGCGGGCGCGGCGGCGCGGGACGGATCCGGTTTTGGTCCTCCTGACCGACGGCCGCGCCAATGTGGCCCGGGACGGGCGCGAAGGGCGCGCGGCGGCGCGGGAGGACACCCTTGCTGCGGCACGGGCGCTGCGTGCCGCCTCGGTTCCGGGCGTTCTGATCGACACCAGCGCCCGCCCGCAAGCCTCCGCCGCTGCGCTTGCGGAGGCGATGGGCGCGCGCTACCTCCCGCTGCCCCGCGCCGATGCTCGGGGCATCCAGCGTGCGGCTGAGGCGGTCATGGCGCGATGACCTCGGCAGAGCCATGCGCGCGCCGGGGGGCATGTTCCGTGCTTTGTGCGCGGGCGGTCCCGTCGCGAGATGGGCGACGCGTCATCCAGCCCGGGGTACTTCGTCCACCGGACGATCGTTTGCGACCCGCATGCGGACCGGAGGGCAAGGACGGCCCAACCAAAACCCGGTCGCGCGGCGGGTGGCCCTTGCGGGATCACGCCGCGCACTGTTCGCACGGCACGACCATTGCCGGGCGTGCTGTCCTCCGACGTCGGACTGGCGGCACCTGGCGTTACCGCTCGGTGCGCGGGTGGGGCCGGTGACTGTCCATAGCCTGGCCACTTTGGCCCGAGCGGGTCCCGGCGCGGCGCCCTTGCCTCTCACCGCAGGGCGCACCGAGGTCTTGGGTATTCAGATCCCGCCTGACCAAGTGCGGGTGACGCAGGGGACGGGATGTTGTCCGGCGCTCCGATGACCGAGCTCCGCGTCGTCGAGACACGCGGAGTGTCGTGGCG
>JBCCWM010000534.1:0-2692 GCA_039193505.1 Pseudomonadota bacterium
CGTTCCATCGCCGCGGCGCTGCACATAGGCCGGGATCGCGGCCGCGGAGAGGCGCGCCAGATAGGCCTGGACCCAAAACCCGCTTGTCAGTCGTGCCACCGGACGCCTCCGATCTCTAAGCGTGGGGATGCGCACTGACAGTCCATGCCACACCCCGCATCCTTCTGACCACAGGCACAAAAGTCACTCTTTTCATGTCACTCGGAGGTCGCCATGGCCGTCAATCGCAGATCCGAAGCCTATCGTCGTCGCGTCGATGCCGCACAGCTTGCCCGGGACCGCGTGCATCCGCCTCACCTCGCCAATGGCGATGAGCAGCGGTGGTCCTCCTCCAACTACGCGATGTGCTTCACTAAGGGGCTGCCCCACAGCTCCGCCACAGGTCTTATCGAGGACGGCACCGATTTCGAGGCGTTTCGCCGGGCGATCGACGAGGGTTTCATCGACGCCTTCACCCTGAACGTGCCAACCGGCGGCCCGGGTCCGCACTGTACGCCTGAGCGCAAGTGGGAAGCGCCCACCGCTGGGGTCGTCTACGATCTCGAGGGGCCGGATGCGCAGGCTGTGACGATGCCCCCGGCGCCCCCGTTAGGCTCTGCCGAACTCGCCTACGAGATGGCCGAGGTGTATGAGCTCGCGCTCCTCCGGGACACGCCCCTCACCGACTTGCGCGGGCTGACAGAGGAGGCGCCCGACAGCGTTCGGGATGCGGTCGAGCGGTTGAACGATCTCAGCTATAAGCCTGCTGCCGGTCAGGGCCGGCCCCGAAAGACGGATGGAGGCGGCGGCGTGACGGCGCAAACCGTCTTCCGTGGCTCCTCGCCCGGCGTCGAAGTGGGGCCCTACCTGTCGCAGTTCATGCTGATCGGGAATGACGACCTCCGCGGCACGGACACCGCACCCGACGCGGTCGCAGCGGAGAGCGGGCGCATCCAGTTTGGGGCGAACCTCATTGATCAGCGCGTGCCGGTCGCAGCGCCCACCGACTGGATGACAACGAGGTCAACCTGGCTGTCGGTCCAGCAAGGCGCGGATGTGCGCAACAACGCGACGCTCTTTGACCAGACGGTGCCACGGCGGTTCATCACCACGCCGCGGGATCTTGCGACCTACGTTCATGACGACGCTCTTTACCAAGCGTATCTGAACGCCTGCCTGATCCTGCTGTCGATGGGCGCCCCGTTCGATCGCGGCTTCGCTCAGCTCTCCGGTCAGCGCGATCCCTACCGCCCCGGCGGAGCGGTGCCCCTGCAGGCAACGGGCTTCGCACTTTATGGCGGGCCGCACATCCTGACGCTGGTGACCGAAGTGGCGACCCGGGCGCTGAAGGCGGTGCGGCACCAGAAGTTCAACGTCCACATCCGCCTTCGGCCCGAGGCGCTCGCCGGGCGGATCGACTATGCGATGGACGGCTCGCTCGATGCGAGTTTCCCAGCGGCCGCAGCGGCCTTCCGCGCGCTCGAGGAGGAGATCCATCCGACCGTCGAGGCTGTGCGTGCCGTGACCGGCACGCGCCTCTTGCCGATGGCGTTCCAGGAGGGATCCCCCATGCACCCGGCCTATGGTGCGGGGCATGCGACCGTGGCAGGTGCGTGCGTGACCGTGCTGAAAGCCTTTTTCGACACGTCGACGCCCATGGTCTCGCGCGCGCGTGCGGGCGCCGACGCACAGATCGGGTTTCTGGCACCTGCCGGGGCAGGTGAGGTCGACACACCGATCCAGTATGTCGCGACAGAGGATGGCGCGTCCCTTGCCGCCGAGGAACCCGGGACACCGCTGACCCTCGAGGGGGAGCTCAACAAGCTCGCCGCCAACATCTCGATCGGGCGGAACATGGGCGGTGTCCACTACTTCACCGATTATTTCGACAGCCTGCGCATGGGTGAGGAGATCGCAGTCGGCATGCTCGAAGAACACGCGATCTGCTTCCCGACCGATCCCTTCGTGCTGACGGTCCCGACATATGACGGCGGGGTCCGCCGGATCGGGGCGCTCTGACGAGGCCCTCCGGCGCCGGGGTCACCCCTCGGCGCCGTCCTTGAAATCGAGCCCGATTTCACCGTAGCGCTCCGCCTCCTCGAGCCAGCTCTCCCGCACTTTGACCTGAAGGAAGAGGTGCACGCGCCGCTCGAGAAATGTCTCGAGCTCCGCGCGCGCCGCCATGCTGACCTCCTTGATGGTGGCGCCCTTCGGACCGAGCGTTATGCCTTTGTGGCCTGCCCGCGCGACATAGATGACCTGATCGATGCGCACCGAGCCGTCCTGCCGCTCCTCCCAATTCTCGCTCTCGACGGTCAACTGGTAGGGCAGCTCCTGGTGGAGGCGCAGCGTCAGCTTCTCGCGCGTGATCTCAGCCGCGATCATCCGAAGCGGCAGGTCGGCAATCTGATCCTCGGGGTAGAGCCATGGCCCGTCCGGCACTTCGGCCGCCAGCCAGTCCGAGAGGTCGCTCAGCCCATAGCCGTTCTCAGCCGAAATCATGAACGTCGCCGTGAACGGGAAGGCCGCGTTTGCCGCCTCGGCCAGCGCGAGGAGGGTGTCGCGCTTCACTCGGTCGATCTTGTTGATGGCAAGCGCCACGGGACGCGGACCGATCCGCTCCTTCAGAGTGTCCAGGATCTCCGCCACGCCCTCGGTCACCCCGCGATGGGCCTCAATCAAGAGGACCACGACATCGGCATCCGCCGCCCCC
>JBCCWM010000535.1:0-2677 GCA_039193505.1 Pseudomonadota bacterium
GCCATCATTGCCCAGATCGAGACCGTCGAGGCCGTGGCGCATCTCGCGGAATTTGCGACTGCGGACGGGGTTGCGGCCTTCCTGATTGGCCCGAACGACCTTGCGACGGCGATGGGCCATCGCGGCGCGCCCGATCATCCTGAGGTGATCGCGGCGGTCGAGAGCGTGGCGACGGACCTCAGCGCTGCGGGGCGAGCCTTCGGTCTGCCGGCGCCGTCGCGCGCGGCCCTCGACACTTGGACCGCCAGAGGGGCGCAGCTCTTCTACGTCCCCCTCGCCGCATTCCTTGAGATGAGGTCCGGCTGATGGCACTCAAAGTGAAACCGCTCATCAACGTGCGTCTGACGGCGCATTGCCCGACCATGAGCCTGACCGAGGTTCGAACCCGAGGTCACTCATTCATCATCGACGAGCCGCCGGAGCGGCACGGGACGGATGTGGGTCCGACACCGCTCGAGACCATGCTCGGCGCGCTGATGAGCTGCACCCACGTGATCGCGGCGCGGATCGCGCATGAGCGGCGCGTGACCCTCGAGTTTGACAAGATGAGTTGCCTCGGGCGTCTCGATCACCGGGGCATCGACCGGGAGGCCGATGTGCCCGTCCCCTTTCCGTCGATCGAGCTCAACATCGCGGCGCGGACGGACATGGACCCGGCGACGTTTGAGGACTTCAAGGAGGAGCTCGAGCAGCGCTGCCCGATGTCGGTGATCCTGCGCCAGGCCGGCACCGAGATCACGCAGACCTGGACCCTCGGCGAGCTCGGGCGCACATGATCATCGACGCCCACACGCACACGCTCTGCCCGGCGGTGAACGACAGAGTGGCGGGCACAATTGCGCCCGACAGTGTGCCCTACCAGCGCGACATGTCCCCCGAAAGCAAGGCCCGCGACGCCGAGCAGAAGCCGGAGCTTTTCGCGAAGTTCACGGGCGTGGCGCGGCGGCTCGACGATATGAAGACGATGCGCATCGACCGCCAAGTCATCGCGCCGGCCCCGGGGCAGCAGCACTATTGGGCGGCGCCGACGCTCCTTGCCGAGATATCGGCCATGCAGAACGACCACGTGGCAGACCTGGTCGGAGAGGCGCCGGACCGGTTCGTCGGCCTCGGCACCCTGCCGATGACCGACACCGACGCCTCGGTGGCCGAGATCGAGCGGGCGACGACGACCCTCGGGCTCCGCGCCTTCCAGATCGACAGCCGGGTGTTGGAGCGCGAGCTCTCCGACCGCTCCCTCGACCCGATCTACGCCAAGCTCGAAGCGACGGGCGCAGGTCTCATGGTCCATCCGCTCGGCTTTTCGCATGGAGAGCGCCTGACGCCCTTCTTCATGGTCAACTCCGTGGCACAGCCCCTTGAGGAGCTCATCGCCTTCAATCACCTGGTGATGGGCGGCGTGCTGGATCGGTTCCCGAAGCTGAAGGTCTACATCGCCCATGGCGGCGGCTTTGCGCCGTTCTACATCGGTCGGTTCGATCACGCCTGGACGGTCCGGCCGGAAGTGAACGCCCTGATCCCGGAGCCGCCATCGGCCTACCTCAGGCGCCTCTGGTACGACACCTGCGTCTACCGCGCCGATCACCTGGACCATCTGGTCCAGACGGTCGGCGCCGACCGGGTCATGCTGGGCAGCGACTATCCCTTCGACATGGGCGATCCCGATCCTCTTGCCATTGTCGAGGCGTGCGACCTGCCGGCCGGCGCACGGCACGCCATCACACACGACACCGCCGCGGCCTTCTTCGGGCTCTGAACGGGCGGACGAGACAGGACAAGACCATGGCGCAGACGCCCCTCCCCCTTCCGAACTACTTCCCACTCCACATCGGCGGCGCCCAGGTCGATGCCGCCGGAGGCGCCCGCTTCGCCGTCGAGAACCCTGCCAATGGGGAGAAGATCTGCGACATGGCCGAGGGCGACGCCTCGGATGTCGACCGGGCGGTCGCGGCGGCCCACACGGCCGCGAAGGATTGGGGCGCCAAGAGCGGAGCCGAGCGGGCGGACATCCTGAACCGCATCGCCGCGCTTTTGACGGAGCGCCTCGAGGCGTTCATCGCGGTCGAGGTCGCGCAGACCGGCCGGCCGATCCGCGAGATGCGCGCGCAGCTCGCGCGCTTGCCGGAGTGGTACACCTATTTTGCCGCCGTCGCGCGGACCCACGAGGCGAGCGTCCATCCCTTCGGCGGTCCGTACCTCAACTACTCCCGGCGCACACCGCTCGGCGTCGTGGGGCTTGTCACGCCCTGGAACCATCCCCTTCTCATCCTGACGAAAAAGCTCGCACCGGCCCTCGCCGCAGGCAACGCGGTCGTGGTCAAACCGAGCGAGGTCGCCCCGATCACGCCGATGATGCTCGCCTCGCTGATGGAGGAGGCCGGGCTCCCGGCCGGTGTCTGCAACATGGTGACGGGGATGGGACCCGTTGCGGGCGCTGCGCTCGCCACCCATGAGGGTATCGCCAAGCTCGACCTCACGGGCGGAACGGAGACCGGTCGGCGCGTTGCTGCCCTCGCCGGGGAGCGTCTGACCCAGTTTTCAGGTGAGCTCGGCGGCAAGGCGCCCGTCATCGTCTTCGATGACGTGCTCGACAGCACAGCCGCCGCCGCGACCCTCTTCGCGTCCTTCATCGCCGCCGGGCAGACCTGCGTTCAGGGCGCGCGGCTCTTGGTGCAGA
>JBCCWM010000536.1:0-2676 GCA_039193505.1 Pseudomonadota bacterium
CCGCTGCGATCTCCTCGCGGAGTGCGTCGAGCGTCACCCACCGCGTCGCCATGACCTCCTCGGGGTTCGGCACGGGCTCCGGGCGACCCTCCGCGGTGAAGAGGTCGACGACTTCGTGCTCGACCAGGCCCCCGCCGACATCGGCGCGGTACTCGATCGTCTCGCGCGGCGTGAGCGCAAGGTCCCTGATCCCGAGCTCCTGGCGCAGTCGGCGCGCGGCGCAGGTCGTTGACGGCTCGCCCCAGTAGGGATGGGTGCAGCACGCATTCGCCCAGAGCCCAGGCGTGTGGTACTTGCTGAGCGCGCGCTGCTGGAGGAGGGTCCGCGCCCCGTCCATCACGAAGACCGAGATCGCCGGGTGGCGGAGACCGCGCCGATGCACCTCGAGCTTGTCGAGCGGGGTGAGCGTGCTGTCGACCCAGGCCGGGATCAGCGCGCTCATGACGGGGGCAGGAGGCGGGTGAGGTGGCCGATGTTCTTGGCCATGATCCGCACATGGGCCCAGGGTTTGGCGCGCACGAGCTTCTTGTTCATGTAGGCTTCGAACGTCAGGCGCTGGACATCGATGTCGCGGCAGAGCGTCACGAAGCGCTCGCGCCGATCGTCGGAGCGGTACCAGGTGTCCTGCATCACGCGCAGGACCCGAAAGACCATCTTGTGCTCTTTCATGAAAAACCGCCTCGCAAGGCGGAGGTCCTCGGCTCGGCCGGAGGTCAGGCTGGCCGCCGCCGCCATCGCCGCAAAGCGCCCGCCGATCATCGCGTAGTAAATCCCCTCGCCCGAGGAGGGGGCGACCACGCCGGCCGCATCGCCTGCCAGCACCACGTCCCGTCCGTTGTCCCAACGCTTCAGCGGCTCGAGCGGGATCGGCGCGCCCTCGCGCCGGATGGTCTCGCATCCCTCGAGGCCTGACGCGGTCCGGAGCGCCGCAGTTGCGCCCTTGAGGTCGACGCCCTTGATGCCCGACCCCATGCCGACGCTCGCCTGCGGCCCGTGCGGGAAGACCCAGCCGTAAAAGTCGGGCGAGATCCGTCCGTCATAGATCACGTCGCAGCGGTCGGGGTCCCAACTGCCGTCCTCGGGCGTCGCGATGACCTCATGATAGGCGATGACGTAGGGAATCGTGTCGCCGCCCGGCACCTCCGCACGCGCGACATCCGAGCGCGCGCCATCCGCGCCGATGATCAGGCGGCAGGTGATCGGCGCCGGCTCGTCGAGGCCTTTGGGGCGGTACCAGACCCGCGTCCCCTCCCGGTCGCGGGTGATCTTCACGAACGTGCCGGTGATCCGCTCGGCACCGGCCCCGACGGCGCGCTCGCGCAGGAACTCGTCGAAATGCTCGCGGTCGACCATCCCGACATAGCCGTTCTCAATCGGGATATCGACCGTCTGATGGGAGGGGGAGATCATCCGCGCGGTGCGGATCCGCGCGACGATCTGGCTCTCGGGGATCGCAAAGTCCTCGATCAGGCGCGGCGGCACCGCGCCGCCGCAGGGCTTGATCCGCCCCGCCCGGTCGAGAAGGGCCACGCGATGACCTGAGCGGGCCAGATCCTCTGCCGCGGTGGCTCCGGCGGGTCCACCGCCCACGACGACAACGTCGAATTCCATGCTCATTCTCCCGGGACGAGCGCATCGCGCCGCGGCGCGCTGGCCATGGCGATGCGACTTGCAAGAAGGGCGGAGAGGAGAAAGATACCCCCCTCGAGGATGAAGACTGTGCCGTAGGCCGCGGCATCCGAGGCGATCAGCGCCCGCGCGATGTCTACGGCAAGGGTTCCGACAAAAGCGCCGAGCCCGAAGGCGATTGCCTGTGCGGCGCCGAAAATCCCCATCCGGACCCCCTCCTGCCGGCCAGCGCCCTCGGAGGCGATCCCCATCATGGCACCCACGGCCGCGACGGCGAAGACACCGTTCGCAAACCCAAGCGCCATGACGTTCGCGGTCAGCGGCCACGTGTCGGGCGACCGCCCGCCAAGACCGAGCGCCACAAGCGCTGCACCGGAGGCGAGGCATCCGCCCACGATAAAGACCCTGGTCGGGATCTCAATCACACGGCGGAGCACGCCCGTCGCGATCAAAACCAGGATCATGCCGAGGAGGGCGCCCTGGTGCAGGCTCGACCCGAGTTTGGTCGAACCGGCGACGTCGAGGCCGAACACATGACCGGCATAGGGCTCCAGGATCAGATCCTGGGCGTTGTAGGCAAACATCGCGGCGAACACAAAGATCGAGAACCGCCGCGCCACCGGATCGGCGAGTACGCTGCGCAACGCATCGGCAAAGCGGGTCTCGGTTGGGGCCGGGCGCTCCGCCGCGCGGGCTTCGATCCCGACCACACCGATGAGCGTCAGGCCGATCGCCGCCGCACAGACAATCGCCGAGATCTCAACGAGGCGGGCGAACGAGTAGGTCTCGAGATAAAGACTGACCGCGATCCCGGTGGAGGCGAGGCCCGCCACCATCATGATCCAGACGGCCGATCCAGCGGCCGCCTTCTTCTCCGGCGCGACGAGCGCTGCGAGAAGCGCCAGCAGGTTTGTCCCGGCCGCCCCGATCCCAACCCCGATCAAAAGGAAGGCCGGCACGGCCGCCGCTATGCCGAGCGCGGGCGAGGTGCTCATCAGCGCCACGGAGAGCGTTGCGCCAACTCCGCCAATGGCCAGCACAATCACA
>JBCCWM010000537.1:0-2664 GCA_039193505.1 Pseudomonadota bacterium
CCATTGCAGTCCGCAGCACAGTCTGGTCGAGCGTCACAGCAGCCCTCCGGCAGCTCCTGGATGGCATTGTTACCGACGTGCCACAAAGGCGGGCGTCAAGCAACGGCGGTGATCGCACTGCCCGGCTCCGCGATGCACGCGGGCCACGGGCTCAGGCCGATGCCTTCAGAGTGACCAACGCCCGACGCAGTGACGGTTCCGACATTCGCTTGGTCCTCGACCCGTTGGATCGTTCGGTTGTCTCGGACCTCGACGACCAAAGCCGGATCCCCGGACGCGCGGCCGAGCGCGGCAGGTCTCGCCAGCAGCACACAGTGTTGGGTTGTGTGGACCTTGCTGCCCGAGGGCTCAAGCTCACACTTCCTCCTTCGCGCCTCTGCGCCGGCGCCCGACGTCGCCACCACATCGGTCGCGCGGGGCGTGTCCAATGCGCACCGAAACAGCTCGAGGTCTTTGCTATGTTGGGTCTGGGACGAACGACCACGGACTTCGAGTGCCCCGAGGACCCAAAATGTGTCGATCCGCTTGCCGATAGGCAACCGGGGTGCAAGCGCGACCACGCTTTGACGCTCTCTGCCGGCACGTGCCGCCCTGTCGTCATTCAAAGGCTCCGCCGCGAGCGCTCCACGACCGAGATCGCCCGCGTCGATGATAGACGTGTCACCAGCGATGCCGTGCGTCGTTTCGACCGCGGCGCTCTCTCTCATGTTGGGGCCTTGGCGGGCAAAGGCGCTCCTCGCCGAGCGCTCGCTCCGCTGGGCGGGTCGGGCCACGATCCCTGTCTCAGCGCTCGGTCAACCCTTTGATCTACATGTTTTTTGTCGCTTGGAAGGCGGCCGACTGGGGAGTGTGACGCGGCGGAGCGGGCCCGTGGCTCATCCACGGACCCTTTCAAAGTGAGGATCGTAGGGCGAGCGCTCGATCACTTGGGCGGCGACGAGGTCTCCACACATGTCGACATGAACGGTCGTGTCGAGGCGGGCAACGGATGGGTCGACGAATGCGTAGGCCAGATTGAGGCCAACCCGGTGGCCCCAGTCGGCAGAGGTCACTGTCCCGATCACGGCCCCGTCCCGCATCAGCGATGCGCCGCCATGGGCCGGCGCGTGGCGGGCGTCGATTGCGAGCGTGACGAGGTTTCTGTACGGACCCTTCGAGTGCCGCTCGAGAAGGGCCGCCTTGCCAACGAATTCCCCCTTGGCAGGCTTCACAAAGCGCCCGAGTCCCGTCTCGAACGGATCGAACTCCGTGATGAGGTCGGCCTTCCAGTGCAAGAACCCCTTCTCGATGCGCATTGTGTCAACCGCTCGCGCGCCGAAGAGGCGGAGCCCGTGGACGCCACCCGCCTCCCGCAGAGCGAGATATGCGGCGTAGAGCGAGGCGTTCGGGACGTGGATCTCGTAGGCCAGCTCGCCCGAGAAGCTGACCGCCATCACAGTCGCCGGCGCAATGCCCACATAACATTCCCGCGCGGAGAGCCAGGGGAACGCCTCAGCGCTCCAGTCGCCGCGGGCGGAGGCGGCGAGGACTTCCCGCGCCCGGGGTCCGGCCAGAACCAGGATCGTCTGGTCGTTGGTGAGGCTCTGGAGGCGGACGTCCTCTCCGGGGCGGACATGCGCGCTCAACCAGTCCATGTCGTGGTATTCACTCGCCGCGGCAGACCCGTACCACACCCGTGCGGGGCCGCGGTCCGAGGCGGGCACATTGGCGAGGGTCGCCTCCGCCTTGATGCAGCCCTGGTGGTTCAACAGATAGGCGAGCCCGACGCGGCCTTCGCGCCGCGGAACCGCCCCGCAGACCAATCGGTCGAGAAAGGCGTGCCGGTCCCGTCCAGTGATCTCGATCCGGTTGAACCCGTTGACCTCAGTCATCCCGACATGCTCGGCGACATGGCGCACTTCCGCACCGACCACGTCGAAGGCTTCATCGAAGCCAAAGGTCGGGCTGGTGTGGAAATCGGGGCTTGGCTTGATGTACTCCACCCGCTCCCAGCCGTTGACGACGGTGAACGCAGCGCCTTCGGCCGCCAGGACCGGGGTCAACGGCGTCGTCTTGGCCGGCCGACCGGCCGGGCGGTGCTCGTGGGGGAAGTGGAACCGGAACTCATTCTGATAGTCCTCGATTGCCTTCACTGCGGTCAGCTCGACCGTGGCGTGCCCCGCGAACCTGCGCGGGTCGATGACCCAGGTGTCGTAGCATGCCTCGCCATGGACGATCTGCTGAGCGAGGAGCCAGCCATGCCCGCCCCCTTCGCCCAAGCCGGCACGAAGGCCGATGATGCAGTAGGCGTTCCGTTTGCCGGGAATGGGCCCCACCAAGGGCGCGCCGTCGATTGTGTAGGTGATCGGGCCGTTGATCACGGTGTGAATGCCGGCCTCCTCGAGCACCGGCATCCGCTTGAACACGTTCTCGAGGACCGGCATCACCCGCTCCAGGTCATTCGGGCAGAGTGCGTTGACGAAGTTCGGGTCGATGCCGTCGAGGCCCCAGGTCCGCGCGTCCTGCTCGTAGAACCCGACAAGTAGCCCCTGTTTTTCCTGGCGTGCATAGAAGTCATCGATCGGGCACCGCAGGAGGGGCACCCTCCGGCCAAACTCCGCGATGGCCTGGATTGGCTCGGTCAGAAGGTACTGATGCTCCATCGACGCGACGGGGTGGTGGACA
>JBCCWM010000538.1:0-2657 GCA_039193505.1 Pseudomonadota bacterium
GCCGGGATGTCCGTTGCCAAACAGATGTGCCGCTGCCGAAGCGAATGAAGGCCCTCACCAGCGCTCTTGCCCCACGCGGAGGCCCGTTCGGCGCAAACTTTGTGCCCCGGACCGCTCCGCACCGGAGGCGGGTCCAGACTTGGATGCGGGCTCCGGCGCTCAAGGCCACACGCGATTGACCTGCACCCGATGGCAACGACCCGGGAGCGTCTGCCCCTCGGAGCGACACGCGGGTTTGGCCGAGGCACGGCATCTCAGCGGGCAGTCCACCGGCAAACCCGAGGGCTCGACCAGCGTTGTCGACGGCGCATCGCTCGTCGAGCGCGCCTGCATCCCTCCGCCGGACCCGCCTGCGTCCCGGTATCCTGGCTGCCATGTGTTCGCGTCACTTGAGTCCAGGCTGATCTGCTCCATCCCGGTCGTCGTCGCAACACTGATGGTTTGGAAGAGCCGGCGGTCCGCCCAAACGTCGACCCCGCATCTGCGGCCATGTGCAGGAGAGTGCCGTAACAGGTGGTGAGGTGACCTCTCTGACGCGCGGTGCTGCGATTGGCGACGTTGGCCTCTCGCTCCACCCCCGAGCGCGGGCGTCCGCTGGGCGTGATCCCCGGCGTGGCGGCGGATGCCGCTTGGGTGGGATCTGACGCTGTTTTGGAGCGAGCGCCGGCGGACGCACACATCAACCTCTTTGCCATGCACCGTGAGCCGCGCGGTGCGATGGCCGATCTCATCACAGGCGCATGTCGGATCTCCTGGGCCGCAGGACGCACGTTGCATGGCACCGCGCTGGATCGGAACACAGCGCATGCCGGCACGCCTCTATGCCCGCCGCTTTGCGCTCATCCCGCTTCGAACGCACCCGATGTCTCGCGCCAGCAACCGACTTCGCTGAGCAACGCCCCCGTGATGTGGCCCGGACCGCGATCTCAACCCAAGCAAAAAATATTGCACCGCAAGGACTTAACCGCGAGTCCAGCCCGATCTGGCTCTTTCTCGGCGCGCATCTGCACCAAGCATTGTCGGGCCCCCTTGGCGATATCACAGCCGGCTTCTCTGAAGGTCTTGCTGGCTCTTGGCAGAAAGGGCATCGGGTACTACGAGGTGGGCGGCGCCCGTCCGGTCCTGTTCGCCAAGGACTTATGGAGCACAGTTTGCACGCTGTTGAAACGCGGGGTCACAGCCCGCCACAGGGTCTGGATCGAACTCCAGGTGGCCGGCGGAACCCAAGATCGCGAGCCGGCGCGCTCCTGTCAGTGGCGCTCCTCGGCACGGTGAGAGCTGAGGATTTGGGCACCGCCTCCAACGAGGTGCGGGATCATGAGGACCCGATGTCACAAGGCCCTTCATGCCTTTGGTGGTTGCCAATCGGCGCGTGAGTCCAGCGTGTCGATGCTTGTCCAAGAAGATCGGCATGTGTCGCGATCCTCTTCGCAGACGGAGCATGTAAGACTCGATAAACGCAGGCTGACGATCACTCCATCCTCGCCGCGAAAACGCTCCGACGATGCGAGAGCCGACACCTCTTCGGGATGAAGCACTCGATCGGACGGAGACATGCCAGCACCGAACACAGTGTCGGCGCGGACTGCCTCTCCAGGTGGAACGGTCAAATTCTGAAGACAGTTCGGGCGCGAGGATCCGGACAGGGACGAGCTCCAGGCCTTTGGGCGCCTGGGCGGCCGTAGGGTGTCTCTCCCGTCATTCAGCCGAAGCGTCGCGTGACCGCGCCGGCAATCTATATGCCGATCCAGACCATCTGTGCTCCGATGATCCCCGGTGATCCGCTGGGCCAAGCGGGACGGTGCAGGGGCTGCGCCGTGGCCTAATTGCGCTCGATGCGGGCGGCGGTTGCTCTTGTCAAAAACGAGCCACCTTTTGCCATCGGTTCGAGCACGATGGAGAGGTGCAGGGGTGCTTGGGACTTGCACCGCATGAGACGCATCTCGGTCCATGGCGGTGGCTTTGGTCCGATCGCCGGCATCTCTGGCGCGGGAAGGGGCAGTCCAACTGTCGGGGTAGCCGATCGATGAAGGGGAACGGAGGGGCTAGGGCCGAGCCGCAGCGGCGTCTTTCGCGCCAAGTTTCTCCGGGGGCAGCACCGGTCTTGACCTAGGTGTTTGATCCCGTGGTTTGATGGAGCGATCTGTTCGATGGAATGGAAGGAAGCACTACGGGTCAAGTTCGTCGCGGGAGCGCCACGACCGCGCACGCCGTCAGAGCAGCGATGCAGCGATCGCAAGCTTCGACCGCGGAGCTGAGCCGGGAGTTGGGCATCAACCCGAAGACGGTCGCAAAAGGGCGGAAGCGACTGTCTGTCGAGGATCTGAAGACCTGTCCCAAGGAGCCTCGCTCAACCGTCCTAAGCGAGGAGGACGAGGCCATCGTCGTCGCCGTCCGGCGGCACACTCCGCCGGCGCCGTACGACTGTCGCCACGCCTTGCAGCCGACCGCCACCGGTTCGATGCACCTGCCGAACGCATCTCACACGCTCTTCTCTGCACCGCTGCCTTCAGCGGCATGGGATCTCGCGGCTGCCGGAGATGGACGGTGACAAACCCAAGAAGCAGCGCCTCAAGCGCTGCCCGATCGGCGTCTTCCACATCGACATCGCCGAGCTCCGGACGGCCGAGGGCAAGCCTCCGCCATGGGCCTCGGAC
>JBCCWM010000539.1:0-2594 GCA_039193505.1 Pseudomonadota bacterium
AAATCATGTTCGGCAGGCTCAAGGACTGGCGCCGGATCGCGACCCGCTACGACAGATGCCCCAAGGTCTTCCTGTCAGCAATCGCCTTGGCCGCCGCCGTCATCTTCTGGCTTTGACAATCAATGAGTCTGGACCCTAGCTCGCCAGACCTGCAGAAGGGGTTTCTGCAATCATCGCCTCATACCGGGTCCGGTCGCGGGAAGAGACGGTCGTGGGCTCGGTTTGGAGTAAGCCCTTTCCAAGGGCGTCAACGCGGATGCCGAGCGACGCCCACTCGGCCGCGACCAGGTTGACACACGTCAGTGCGCCTATGTTGCTTCGGCCGCGGCCTGCTCGCGTCTTTGGCCCGCCTATGCGCGACTAAGACGCCAGCCCGGTGGGTTCTGCCGAGGAACCGACCTCAAAGCGCGCGGAAGATCGTGGTCGGAGGCGCCCCGCTCCGATCTCGGCAACGCCTTCGGCGACTGCAGTGCCAAAGTCGTGCCCCGCTCCCGTGGCGAAGGCCGGTCGGTCGGAAAGATCGAAGCGCATCTGGGTCTCCCTGTTCTGAGGTGTTGTTGCACCAAAGGTGCTGGATGTGCGCAAACAGGTCTGCTCCGATGCAGCGGTTGGATGGAGTGGGTGCGCTGGGTTTGGGGGGGGGCCATGCTCCCGGGCTCGCGCCCGGGAGCCCTGCGGTGCGCCGCAGGCGCCGCGCGCCGCGCGGCGATGGCCCTTGGCTCACAGCCTCTGGCGGCGCGCTGTTTGGCCAACCTATAAAAAGAGATCAGGTTAGGTCACCCGCGCCACCCTTTTATACTCCGGGGCGCGCCAGAGGTCATGCGCCATCACGTCGGCCAAAATTTTGGAGGCGGAGAGGATGTCAGCCTCCGTCACGTAGAGCGGCGTAATGCCGAAGCGCATGATGTCGGGCGGGCGAAAGTCGCCGATGACCCCGCGATCGATCAGCGCACGAACCGCGCGGTAGCCTTCCGGGTGGCGGAAGGAGACCTGGCTGCCGCGTTCGTGTCCGTCGCGCGGAGAGGCGAGGGAGAGCATCGGGCAGCGCGCCTCAACCTCTGCGATGAAGAGCTCCGAGAGATGGAGCGATGCCCTGCGGATGTCGGCAAGATCGAGCCCGTCCCAAACATCAAGCGCCGCATCCAGGATCGAGAGCTGCACAACGGGCGGTGTGCCGATGCGAAGCCGCTCTGCCCCGTCTGCCGGGCGGTAGCCGCGCTCCATTGCAAACGGGGCGGCATGGCCCATCCAACCGGCGAGCGTTGGTGCGTGGTCGGCGACGTGGTCGGGGCGGGCGTAGATGAAAGCGGGGGCGCCCGGTCCGCCGTTCAGGAACTTGTAGGTGCAGCCGACGGCGAAATCGACTTCGAGGCCCGCAAGATCGAGGTCCAGCGCGCCGGCGGAGTGCGCGAGATCCCAGATGATGATGGCGCCGACGGCGGCGCATTTCTCTGTGAGGCGCGCCATATCGTGCATCCGCCCGGTGCGGTAGTCGACATGTGTGAGCAGAAGTGCCGCCACATCCTCGGTGATCGCCGCCTCGACGGCCTCGGGGGCCACTGTCACCACGCGGTGCCCCTGACCCATGAGCGCGGCCAGACCGTCGGCCATGTAGAGATCGGTCGGGAAGTTCCCGGTGTCCGACAGGATCACCTTCCGCTCCGGGCGGAGGGGCAAGGCGGCGGCGAGGGCTTGATAGACCTTGAGCGAAAGCGTGTCGCCTGTTGCAACGGTTCCGGGCGCGGCTCCGATCAAACGCGCGATCCGATCCCCCACGCGGGTGGGCAGCCCGATCCAGTCGGCGCTGTTCCAGGCACGGATCAGCTCCTGCCCCCATTCGTGCTCGATCGTCTTCATTGCCCGCTCCCGCGCGCCCTTGGGCAAGGGGCCGAGGGAGTTGCCGTCGAGATAGACGATGCCGTCGGGCAGCTCGAACGCGTCGCGGCAGAGCATCAGAGGTCTCCTCTCACCTGCCAAAGTTCCGGGAAAAGCTCCACCTCGAGCATGCGGCGGAGGTAGGAGACCCCCGCCGTGCCGCCGGTGCCGCGTTTGAATCCAATGATCCGCTCGACCGTTGTGACGTGATTGAACCGCCAGCGGCGGAAATAGTCCTCGAGGTCGACGAGCTTCTCGGCAAGCTCGTAGAGTTGCCAGTTGGCCTCCGGCGCTCGGTAGACCTCAGCCCAGAGCGCGCGGAGGGCCGGATCGGGCTCGGGCGGCGTCCTGAGCGCCGGCGCCGGGGGTGGCGCGCCGAGCCGCTCGGACAGACGCGTCAGCGCTGCATGGTAGAGGCTTGGGCGGGCGAGCTCCGCTTCGAGGCTCAAAGCATTCTCCGCGACATGGACGTGGGGTCCGAGCATGTGGGGGTTGCGGTTCCCGAGGACAAACTCGATCATTCTGTACTGGAATGACTGAAAGCCCGAGGACGCGCCGAGGGAGCTGCGAAAGCTGGAGTACTCCGACGGTGTCATCGTCCGAAGAACGTCCCATGCCGTGTTGAGCTGCTCAAAGATCCGGCTGACGCGCGTGAGCATTTTGAATGCGGCGGGCAGCCGGTCCGCTTCAATTGCGGCGCGTGCTGCGGACAGCTCGTG
>JBCCWM010000540.1:0-2592 GCA_039193505.1 Pseudomonadota bacterium
GCCGCCGGCGCTCGACCCCGACAATCACCTCGTGTCGAATGCCCGCTCTCCGCCCGATACGACGTCGCTACCAACGTCAATAACGACAGACCATAAGATCCCGCCTCAGCACATGGCAGGCGGTCCCAACCGGGCGGTTACTTTCGACATATCCGCCGGCCATCTTCTCCGGCGGGCATCTTGACGCAAAACCGCGCACCCGAGGGGACCCCCCCCCGTGATCCAATCAGACAAGCTTGCGCTCTAGACGGCGCGGGTGGTCGCCGAGGTCACGTTCGCCGGTTCTTGGCGGAACCGGTCGTTCGTCACCCCGGCTGAGCGCCTCACCGGATGGCTCCCAGCGGAGGGTCTGCCCGTGACCGTAGCCCCGCGAATACGGGTCCTACAACGCCCCCTTCAGCCTCCTGTGCCCGCGTCGGAACGAAGTGCTCCCGGAGGTGTTTGGAGAAGATGTGACCCGGCACACCGGGTCTTGAGCGCTCAGGCGCCGCGGACATCCGGGTGGGGTCTTCGGCGTGGCGCCAACAGCCCGTCACCCGCCTGCACGCGCGATCCGCAAAGGCATTCCGGTGGCAGGGCGGAGCGTGAACCACATGGTTGGCTCCGGTCGGAAGCCGTCGGGCAGGCGCACATGCACGTCCCGGATAATCGTGGCGAGAAGGACAGTCGCCTCGGCCATCGCCATTGATGCCCCAATGCAGATCCGTGGCCCATCCCCGAACGGCAGATAGCATCCACGCGGCCGCTGTTCGGCACGCTCGGGCAGAAAGCGGTCGGGGTCGAAGCGCAGCGGCGCGTCCCAGACCCGTTCGTGACGGTGGATTGCGTAGACCGGCAGGATGACCGTGGCCCCTTCGCGCACCTCGTGGCCGGAAAGAGTGTCCGCCTCCTGTGCTGTGCGCGTCAAAAACCCGGCGGGGGGATAGAGGCGCAATGTCTCCTCGATGACCCGACGCACAAGGCCGAGCGCGGGCAGGTTGGCCACGGAGGGCTCCCCGGACAGCGCGCGCACTTCGTCCCGCGCCCGCGCCTGCACCTCTTGATCAAAGGCCAGCAAATAGAGCGCCCAGGTCAGTGTGAGCGCCGTCGTCTCATGTCCTGCGAACAGAAACCCGAGCAGGTTGTTGCGAACTTCGAGCGGATCGAGCGCGCCCTCGTCCTCGGCTTCGACAAGGAGGTCGAGAAGATCGGGCGGCGTGCTCGGCCCCCGCTTGCGGCGCACTGCGATGATCTGATCGGCGCGTTCATCCATCTCGCGTCGGATCCCGTCGCCCCAGGCCGCGGGCCGGGGGACCCAATTGGGCACCCCCAGAATGTCAAAAAGCGAGATCCGACCAAGACCCGCGACATAGGCCTCAACCGAGGCCGCGAGCGCCTCGCGGTCGATCGCATCGCGCCCGCCGAGGGCGAGGTCGCACATGACATCGCAGCTCGCCCGCGCCATCGCCGGAAAGACGTCCATCGTCCCATCGGCCCCGGCGAGCTCGTCGCGCGCCATCCGAGCGGCGCGCTGGTAAGCGGGGCTCGCAGCCGCAAGTGCGCGCGGGCGGAACGGGGAGGAGAGGGCGCGGCGCTGCCGCTGCCAGATCCCGCCTGTCGTTGTGACCAGATTGTCGCCTTCGCGCGGGGTCATCAGGCGAACGAGGATCGGCGATTTAGGATAGGCGGCCTCGCGCGCGCGCAGAACGCGGTCGACGGCCGGCGGATCCATCACCATAATCCACCGCCCCCGCTTGCGGTCGGGGATCATCGCCTTTTCGTAGGCGGCCTTCGGGATCAGCTCGAGCACGTTGCGCCGCGCTGCCCGGTAGCTCGCCCACAGGCCGAGCGGCGCGTCGGGTGCGCGGACGCCTGCTGGAATTGCGGGATCGGCGTCGAATGCCACGGGCTGCTCCGGGTTGCTCCAAGGTGAAGGTAGGCCACGGCGAGGCGTGGTCATGCGGCTCGATGCCGCGTCAGCCGAGCGGACGCCGTCGCCGCAGAGGCTCCGCGCTCACAGCCATCCGTTGGGCATGCCTGAGGTGGCCCACGGCGCCGAGAAAGGCCCTGTGTGTCAGTTTCCGCTCCAAGTAGTCGGCCAGGCGCAGGAGGTTGATCGGCTGGTGCTGGATGAGCGCACGGACCCGCTCGACCGCTTCATGCGTGGGGTAGTGATCGATCATCTGACAGGCCGTCTGGGTTGGTGTCAAAAGGTAGAAGTCTTGGGGCCGCCGCCGCGTGTAGCGCGTGATGTCGAAGGGGGAGGCGCCCAGGGTGTGGGCCTTGGGGATCAGGCAGCGGACATCTTCTGCCCGGTTCTCGAGGATTGAGCCGGTCTTCTGCCGGAACCCGAGCCCGGCGAGCTGGTTGATCGCGTGGGTGCGCATCGCGGGCGAGAGCATGTCACTGTCGGCCCGATCATATGTGAGGTCGTCGAAAACGGAGAACAGCCTGAGCTGCGTGTCGGCGAGACACAGATAGACACCGAGATCCGCCTCGACGAACGGGGTGGGAACGGGATGTGCGCCCACGGAAATCATAAAGCGTGTCCTAGCAAGCGCGCCATCCTCTGTCGACGCGACGCTCAGTCCAGGGCGATCTCGGTGTAGAACC
>JBCCWM010000541.1:0-2573 GCA_039193505.1 Pseudomonadota bacterium
GCGTTCGACAGGTCTCAGCGAAGAGGAAGAAGCCATCGCCGGTGCTTTCCGTCGGCACACTCTGCTTCCGCTGGACGACTGCCTCTATGCTCTGCAACCGACGATCCCGCATCTCACACGCTCTTCTCTGCACCGCTGCCTTCAGCGGCATGGGATCTCGCGGCTGCCCGATATGGACGGCGACAAGCCGAAGAAGCAGCGCCTCAAGCGCTGCCCGATCGGCGTCTTCCACATCGACATCGCCGAGCTTCGAGCGGCAGAGGGCAAGCGTCCGCCATGGGCCTCGGACCGATGGCGGCATCATGGCGACCCTCGTCGTGGCCATCGACCGAACGAGCAGGTTCGCCGTGGCCCAGCTCGTCGAGAAGGCGGACCGCAAGACCGCCTGGGAGTTCCTTGAGCTTCTCCTCGACGCCGTGCCCTACCGGATCCACACGATCCTGACGGACAACGGCATCCAGTTCGCGGAGCAGCCCCGCAACCGAACCACACTCATCTCTCGGCCGATGCGGTTCGATATGATCTGCGAGGCGAACGGGATCGAGCACCGGCTCACCAAGCCAAACCATTCATGGAAAGGTGGAGCGAATGAACCGGACACTCAAGGACGCGACCGTCAGGCGCTCCCACTCCGACAGCCACGACCAGCTCCGCAGCCATTTCACTGACTTCCTCGATGCCTACAACTTCGCCCGTCGGCTCAAGACGCTGAGCGGCCTCACACCTTACAACTACATCTGCAAAATCTGGACGTCGGAGCCAGATCGATCCATCGTCGACCCGATCAACCAGATGCCGGGACTAAACAGTTAGGCGGAGGAGAGCGGCCTCGAGCATGGCGGCCTCAGCGCCCTTCTCGCAGGCGTTCTGGAACACACGCTCGGCGGCGTTCGCGAGTGCGCCCTCGACCCGACCGCTCTCGGCGTAGGGGCGCAGGAGGTCGTCGTCATGACGTCCTCGGTCGTCCCAGGCGAGCGACACCGCAAATTGCACGAGCGCCAGATCGCCCGGCCGTGCCAGCGTCGACTGGAGGCCTGCCGTGTTTTCGGACCGAAGCCCGACGTCGGCACGGACCGCATTCGCGAGCGCCGTCGCCTCCTTCGGGCTGCGTCGGGCCAGTGCGAGAGGGTCCTCGATGGAGGCGCGCAGCCCCGTGCTTGTCATCGGCGGCAGCACGTAGCGCGGCGCCCGGTCCGCACTGTCGAGGCGCGCGGCGAGCGGGGCAAGCTCCTCGTCCTTCAGCCTGTTAGTGTAGTCGTCGCGCATGGTCAGGGCGACGCAGACGGATGGGTCGTCGGGATCGGCAAGCGCGGCGATGAGGTTTGCGAAGTCCTGGCGGTCCTTCTTGCCGACGATCGGATGCACGAGCTCCTCGAACTGGTCGACGATGAGAAGCGTGCGGGTGCGCTCCCAGTCGTGGCCGGAGAGGAGCGCGCGGCGGACGTCTTCAGGGTCGCCCTCGCGTGCGAGCCTGCGGTACTCCGTGATGGCCGCTTCGGACCGCCCGAGCGCCTTGGCCGCGTCGTCGATGCTGCGGGCGAGCATGTCGCGCGGCGCGCTGCCCGGACGGGTCACAACGACGTGCCAGTCTATCGTCCTCGGATCGACCTGGTGTCGCAGCGCGATCTCTCCGCCCTTCCAGTCGCTGACAAGACCGGCACGGGCGAGCGAGGATTTCCCGGACCCGCTGGCGCCCGCGATCAGGAGGGTCCCGTGCTTCCAGAGACGGTCGCCTGCCTCTTCGGTTTCCTGCTTGCGTCCGAAGAAGAGATGTCCGCGTTCGGCCGTGATCGCCTCGAGATTGAAGAACGGTTCCGGCTCTACCGCGGCGCCACCGTTGCCCTTGAGCGCGCCGAGAAGCTGCGCCCACGCTTTCGGATCGCCCTCGACGTCACGCACCGCCTGGAACTGCGAGATGAAGCCGGGAAGATGCCTCGATCCGGTGGCGCGGTCAGAGATGACCGGGACGACCGGGAAAGGCGCTCCTGATCGCGTCGCCCGAGAGACCGCAAGGTCGACCTCGCGCCTGACCCAGTTCACGATCCCGCGCGCGCCCACATAGACGACGAAGGCGGAGACCTCCTCCTCGATCGCCCGCTCGTGCTGGCGTTGCCACCGCTCCGTTCCGGGCTTGAGGTTCTCCTTGTCGAACCAGACGGGGGTCCCCGCCGCTTCGAGCCTTTGGCGCAGGACGTCCGCGCGCTGCGTGTCCGAGCCCGAGTGACTGAGAAAAACCGTCATGTCGGCGCTCCGGACGGGTTCAATGCGTCCGCATCCAGAAAGCCCCTGAAATGCTCCACGACGTCGACCTGCTCCGCGGCAGCGCGACAGATCGTCCGATAGAGGTCCATGCGGCGGACGTCGTCCATCCCGAGCTTGCCCCCGGGATGCCGGAGACCAAGCGTCCGGAGGCCGCTCACAGAAGTGTCGGCATCGTAGCGGACGTACGTGAATTGTTTGAGATGGACGCCGGAGGGACCTGTCATGCGGTCGACCTCGCGATTGATCACGGGACCGCGGACGCACTCGCCGATCATTCGGCAGAGGGTGTCGATCTCGAGGTTCATCCCCCC
>JBCCWM010000542.1:0-2551 GCA_039193505.1 Pseudomonadota bacterium
ACAAGCTGACCGCCAGCGCCGGCCTCCGCAACCCCGACCCCGCCTTTGAAGCCGATGGCGAAGAGCAGGTAGAGAGACATCGCCTTGGCTGCCGCCTCAGGCACTGAGAGGTCGGAGCGCGCCATTGCGGCGCCAAAGCCAAGCGCAAAGGCCAAAACCGCGGGCGACAGGAGGTTGGCCGCGGCGAGGGCGAAGAAGCCGTCCATCAGCGCACCCGCTGCGGCTGGGCCGTCAGCACCGGCGCAAACCGCCGCAAGGCCGGGTCGTAGCCTGTCATCTCGCCACTTCCGATGTCGAACCACAGACCGTGGAGCGACAGATCTCCGCGCCGGACATCCTCCGCGACGAACGGGAAGCTCATGAGGTTTGCGAGGCTTGCGAGGACGGCAGCCTGCTCGAACACGCGACCCGACGTGGCTTTGCCGCCGGCTTCGAGATCCGCGTGGACATCGCGCAGGAGGTCAAGCCATCGCCCGACAAAGCTTGTCGCCTCCTCGAGCTCCGGCGCCTCGCCGCGACACATACTGTCGCAGGCCGCAATCCCGCCGCAGCCCGAGTGACCGAGCACGATCAGATGCGCGACTTTGAGAACGCGGACCGCGTACTCGATGGCTGAGGAGGTGGCCTGAAGCTCAGCCTCCGGCCGATAGGGCGGCACCAGGTTGGCGATGTTGCGGTGGAGGAAGACCTCACCCGCATCCGTGCAGAAGAGCCGGTTGACGTCGATCCGACTGTCGCAGCAGGCGATCACCATCGCACGCGGGTGCTGGCCCTCCCGCGCGAGCCGAAGAAACCACGGTGCCGCGTCGGCATAGTCCGTGGATCGCCAGCGACGATAGCGCTCCGAGTAGGCGGCGGGCAGGGGGCGCACGAAGTCCAAAGGTTGACCGCCCTCCCAGCGCTTTACCTTTTGTTCATGTTGGCGATCGGGAACCTTGGGCCGCTAACCGCTTCTTCAAGCGATTGGGCTACTTGGTTCGTCGGGTTGGGACAAGGGGGTGAGCCATGAACACCGACATCGTGACAAGCTTGAGACGACATGAACCGGCGCATTTGGACGTGCGGGCGCTCGATATCCTCGAGACAACGCTCGGGCGGGAGCGCGCGCGCGACGTGCTCGAGGAGAGCTGCTTTTCGCTGGTCGACAAGCTGGGCTTGATCGAGGATGCGCTGCATCGGCGCAATCACCGCTCTGCGACCGAGCTGGCGATCGACATTGCCGGAATAAGTGCGCAGATCGGGCTCGACGACTTTTCGCTTGCGGCGCGAAACCTTGCGGATTGTTTGCGGACCGGCGACCAGACGGCGATTGCCGCGGTCTCTGCGCGGATGATGCGCCTTGGCGAGGTCTCGCTCCTCTCGCTGCTGCAATTGACGGATGATAGCCACGTTTGACTTGGGTCGCGCCCGATGCGGCGCTAAGGTCCTGCCAAGACGGCAGGGACTGAGACGATGGGCGCGAGATTTTCGGGCGGCGAGACGGCGGGCGTCCCGATCCATGTGATCTCGGCCGAGACGGCCGACGCCTGGATCGACGCGCTGGACCCGCCGCTGGCCACCTGGGCTCGGGCGAACCGGTTTCGAGGTGCCCTCGGGTCGAGCCTTGTGGTGCCGGATGCTTCGGGCGGCGTCGCCTCTGTTCTGGCGGGCTGGGGCAACGCCGCGGATCGCGCGCGGGGCCGTCTCCATTTCGGGGCGCTCGTGGGGGCGTTGCCCGCCGGAACCTACCGGATCGCGGAGGGGCTCACTGAGGCGGAGCTGTCGGAGGCCGCTTTGGCGTGGCTCCTCGCGAGCTATCGCTTTGGCCGGTACAAGTCAGGTGGTGCGCCACCGGCTGAGCTGATCGCGCCGCCCGGGATCGATGCGGCGCGGGTTGAGCGGATCGCGGCGGGCGTCGCGCGGACAGCCGATCTTGTGAACACTCCGGCCTCCGATCTTGGGCCCGAAGGGTTGGAGGCGGCCGCAGCGGAGCTTGCCACCGCGTATGGAGCGGAGATGAGCGTCACGCGGGGTGACGCGCTCCTCTCCGAAAACCTGTCGATGATTCACACGGTCGGGCGCGCCGCCGCAGAGGCGCCGCGCCTGCTCGACCTCAGTTGGGGTCCGCCCGACGCCCCGAAGGTGACGCTCGTCGGCAAGGGGGTGACCTTTGACACGGGCGGCCTCAACCTGAAGCCCGGCAGCTCGATGGCTCTGATGAAAAAGGACATGGGTGGCGCGGCCAACGTGCTCGGGCTCGCCGACATGATCATGTCCTCCGCGCTGCCGATCCGCCTGCGTGTGTTGGTGCCTGCGGTGGAGAACGCGGTCAGCGCCGGTGCGTTTCGCCCCGGCGACGTCCTGACCTCGCGCAAGGGTCTCACAGTCGAGATCAACAACACCGATGCTGAGGGACGGCTGGTCCTCGCCGATGCGCTGACCCTTGGGGCGGAGGAGGCGCCGGAGCTGATGATCTCCATGGCGACGCTCACTGGCGCGGCGCGGGTGGCACTCGGACCCGATCTCGCCCCCTTCTTCACAGATGACGAGGCTTTGGCTGCGGAGATCGCAG
>JBCCWM010000543.1:0-2545 GCA_039193505.1 Pseudomonadota bacterium
AATGCAGGGCGGCAGCGCCGGATCGCAGGATGATCAGCGCGCGCCACATTCCGCCAATACGGTCTCGGGATCCCGACCTCTGACCCCTTGCGGTGGTCGGGGCGCAAGAAAAAGGTCTCAGCCTTTGAAACCGGTCGTTGCGATCACGCGACCACGTGCCGAATTGGCGGAGGCCCCTCGCCAGAGAGGATGTGGCACCGTCCGTCCCGCGCTCACTCATTGACGTTGTCGAGGCCGATCGACATCGAGACGAGTGCCAGGGCGACAATGGCGAGAACGATCTGCACCCCCGACACTGCGGCGACGAGGGGCGAGGAGGTGAACTGGACGAGCGAGAGAAGTTCGACCGGCAGTGGCCTGTCGCGGAAACCGTGGGTGAAGATCGCGACCGAAAGGTTGTCGAAGCCTTCGACGAAGGTGAAGACCGCTCCGGCCAGGATCGCGGGCAACAGGAGCGGGAAGGTCACCGTTCTGAGGCTCTGGAACGGCGTCGCGCGGAGGTTCGCGGCGGCCTCGTCGAGCGCAGCGTCGAGCCGCATCAACCGGCTTTGGACAGTGCGCACCATGACCGCAAGGATGAAGACGGTGATCGAGATCGATTGAAGCCAGATCGACGGCGACACGCCGACAAGCGCGCCGGCAAAGAGGACGGCCACCCCGAGCACGATCCCCGGCACCATGTGCGGCACGAGAACGAAGACCGAGAGGGCCGTCTTGCCCCGGAACCGGCCCCTCACACAGGCGAGCGCCGTCGGCACGCCGAGAAGGATGCAAAGCAGCGTAACGGTGACGCCGACCTGGAGGCTGTTCAGCATCGCTTCGACGAGCTTCTCCTGCTGGAAGACCTCACCATACCATTTCAGCGTGAAACCCTCGGGCGGGAAGCTCACGAAGGCGCGGGTGTCGAAAGAGATCATCACGACGATGATCGAGGGCGCGACGAGCAGAACCAGCGAGAAGACTGCGATCGCGACGATAAGGCCGACCCCGAGCCTGTCGGCGAGCGATGTGCGGCCGAGCGACCTCATCCCTCGTGTCCTTTCGTCCAGCGAGTGAAATGGTTCGTCACCAGGGCGATGGCGACAAGCACGATCAGGCAGCTGATCATCAGAAGGAGCGAGCTGACCGATCCCTTCGACCACTCGAGCGAGAAGACCACCTGCTCGTAGATCATTGTCGCCGCGTTGAGATAGTTGCCGCCACCGAGGAGCTGCGGAACCACAAAGGTCGTGTAGCTGAGTGTGAAGACGAGGGCTGCGCCGGTCCCGATGCCGGGCACGCTGAGCGGCAGGATGACGGTCCGGAGCGTGCCGAGCCGTGAGGCGCCGAGGTTTTCGGCCGCTTCCAGGATCTTCCGGTCATGACGGCTCATCACCGCGATCAGCGGCAGGATCATCACCGGCAGGTGGATCTGGACCATGCCGATGAGAACGGCCCAATGCGTGTTCATGATCCGAAGTGGCTGGTCGATCACGCCGAGGCCGAGCAGCGTCTGGTTTACCACGCCCCGGCCACCAAGGATCACGAGCCAGGCATAGGTACGCACGATCCCACTGGTCAGCAGGGGGGCGATGGTCAGGACGAGGATCAGCCGTTTTTTCCATTTGCCGCCGATCAGGTAGAGATAGGCGACCGGATAGCCGAAGAAGATGCAAAGCGCCGTCGTCGTCAGGGCAAGGGTGAGGGAGCGCTGGAAGGTGATCCAGTAGAGCGGGTCGCTGAGCGCGTTGGTGAGGTGGGTCAGCGTGAAGGTCTGATTGACGATGTCGCCTCGGGACACCTCGACATCTGAGAACCCGAGCGACAGCAGGATGACGAAGGGGATCACCGCGACGCCCATCAGGACGATGATCGCGGGAACGGCCGACCAGATCCCGCGCCCGGAGAGAAGCGCGTCGAGCAGGCGGTCCCTGAACGCGGGCGCCGCGACGGGCGGGGCCGCCATCAGCTCGGATAGACCGCGCAGGCCGCGGGATCGATCACTGCGATGCTGACCTCGGCCCCGTCGCCGATCGGGCGGGTGCGGTCCTGGCGCATGGCGGCCACGCGGATCGTGTCGCCCGCGGCGGTCTCGACATGGTACTCGATGAGCGGGCCGACATTGCGGCGAAAGCTGACTTTGCCCGTCCAGCATCCGTTCTCCGGCGGTCCGAGGCGCAGGTTGTGCGGCCGTGCCATCACCTGGACGGGGCCCTGAAGCGCCGTTTCCACGGGCTGGCCGTCGGGTAGCGCGACCCGCCCATCCACCGCCTCGGCCGCCCAGAAGTTCGAGGTTCCGATGAAGTCCGCCACGTAGGCCGTCGCCGGACGGTCGAAGATCTCGTCGGGGCCTGCCACCTGCTCGATCCGGCCCGCGCGCATGACGGCGATGCGGTCGCTCATGGTAAGCGCCTCTTCCTGATCATGGGTGACGAAGATCGAGGTCAGCCCGAGCGACTTGATAAGCTGGCGCAGCTCCACCTGCATCGCGCCGCGGAGTTTGGCGTCGAGCGCATTGAGCGGCTCGTCGAGGAGAAGGACCCGCGGCTCCATGACAAGCACCCGC